>JBBRVU010000014.1:0-41635 GCA_038246575.1 Actinomycetes bacterium
GCGCCCGTTCGCGCCCAGTGCTGACGACCCGCTCGAAGCCGGCGACGAGCTGCTGTTCGTGGCAACTTCGGACATGGCGCACGCCCTCGAGGAGCTGCTCGCCCCGCACGCCCGCTAGGCGACGAGCGGCCGGGGTGGCGAACGTCTCGCCCCGCGTCAATCGGTCCGGTTGGCGGAGCTGCGTGCCGGTAACCGTGTCGGAGCTCCGCCAAATCGCGTACGAAGTTGCAGCGCCGGGTACGCGGTCGCTCAGGTGACGTCGGGCGCGGTGAGGTCTTTCGACAGGTCGGGCTCCGGCGACGCGACCGGTGTGCGGCCACGGGCCAGCAGGTAGACCATCGCCGCGAGCGCGCCGACCTGCAGCGGCCAGCCGAGAGCGAGCTTGCTGACGCCCAGCCAGCCCACCTCGCCGGCGAGGTAGAGCGGGTACTGCACCGCGACCCGCACCGCGCAGGGCAGCACGAGCAACCAGGTCAGCTTGCTGCACAGGCGGACCACCCGGGGGTCGGTCCGCCACGACGTGAGATCGCCCGTGACCGAGCCGATGATCATGCCCATCAGCGGCCAGCGGACCAGGATCGAGACGGTCAGCACCACGGCGTAGGCAGCGTTGTAGATGATGCCGGGCAGGAACACGTCCTCGGCCTTGCCCGATCGCGCCGCGAACACCGCCGCGATGCCGATGCCCACCAGGCTGTTGACGACGAACTGCACCGGCTGACGCTGGGCGATCCGGACCACCAGCAGGACCACCGCGAGCCCGACGCCGACGGTCAGCGCGAGCCGCAGCTGGTGGGTCGGCAGGTACGTCACGGTGAAGCCGACTGTGGGCACCGCTCCCTCGAGCATGCCGCGCTTGCCCCCCAGGGCCTTCGCGAGCTGCGAGCGGACGACCTCTTCGACGGTCAGGACGCCGACACCGGGGTCGCTCACTCGGCCGCGGCCGGGCGCAGCTCGTAGCGCGGGTTGAAGATCACCGGATGGTTCCCGTCCCGGGTCACCCGGCCGCAGGCTACGACGGCCCGCCCCGGCTCGATGCCGGCGATCTGGCGCCGGCCGAGCCACACCAACGAGATCGCCCCGCTGCCGTCGTAGAGCTCGGCGACCAGTGCCGGGACACCGGCGCGAGGGCGCAGGGTCACGGTGCGCAGGGTGCCCGCGACGCGCACCATCTCGCGGTCCGGAAGCTGGCCCACCGGGGTCGCACCGACCTGGACGCAGTCCTGCTGCAGCTCGATCGCCTCGTGCTCCTTCGCCGAGGTCGCCAACCTCGTCACCGCGCGGCGCACCACGCCGGAAGAGACACCCATGCCGTCAAGTATGCCCCGCAAGGAGCGCTCCCACAGCCGAGCGCGGCCGAAGCATCGCGGCGATGGTCAGCGGATCTCGGTGATCTCCGGACCGCGCTCGAACGGGGACAGGTCGTCCGAGGACGTGGGGCCGGACCCGCCCGCATCGCCGTCCTCGTCCTCCGGGTCGACGTCCTCGCCGCCCACCGCCGGCAGGGCCAGCGGGATCGGGTCCCTGGGCGCCATCGCGGCATCACCGCGTACGACGACGATGTCGCGGAACAGGTCCATCAGGTCACCGTCGGCAGCCGGCTCGGTGGCCGGGCGGCCGGTGACGACGCCGCGCAGGAACCATCGCGGGCCGTCGACCCCGATGAAGCGCGCCGGCTGCACCGCGCTCGAACCGTCGGCGGACCGCACCGGCACCCGGGTCCGCAGCTCGGTCCCGAACGGTCCCTCGACCTCGTCGGCGGTGCCGCCCTGACCGGTGATGCCCGCGCGGATCTCGGTGCGAATCTCGGTCCAGATGCCCTCCGACCGCGGCGCGGCGAACGGCTGCACCTGCAATGCCCCCTCGCCAAGCACCAGGGTCACTGCCACGACCTCGCTGGTCGCTTGGTCGGCCTCGATGCGCACCTCGAGCTCCGGACGCCCGGGCAGCCACATCCCGCCTAGGTCGACCCGGCCACCAGCTGCGGGATCGTCGACCTCCGAGAGGTCCCACGGGCCGTGGTCACGAGCGCCGCCGACCGACCTGGTCGCCGAGCCGCGGACGTCGCTGTCGTCTACGCCCGCCGCCTCGTCATCGCCGTGACCCGCGGCGGCGCCGTCGAGCTGGTCGCCCTGCTGGTCCTGCTGCGCCGCGTCCTCGCGGCGCTTGCGTCGGAACACCCTGATCCCCTGTCTCGTCTCGGCCACGCTGGTGGGGAGGCAATCCGCCCCTCAGGTGGCGTGGTACCCGCCCGTGGACCCGTACCCACCCTCGCCCCTCGCCGACCCCGGCAGCAACTCGACCTCATGGAAGCGGGCCCGCTCGACTCGCTGGATCACCAGCTGGGCGATCCGGTCGCCCCGGCGCAGCCGCACCGTGTCGTGCCGGTCGTGGTTGACCAGCAGCACCTTGATCTCCCCGCGGTAGCCCGCGTCGACCGTGCCGGGTGCGTTGACGATGCCGACCCCGAACCTGTGCGCCAGCCCCGACCGCGGGTGCACGAACGCGGCATAGCCGTCGGGCAGGGCGATCGCGACACCGGTCGGCACCATCGCGCGCTCCCCCGGCGCCAGGACGACGTCCTCGGCAGCGACGAGGTCGGCGCCGGCGTCGCCGGGATGGGAGTACGCCGGCAGTGGCAGTTCCGGGTCAAGGCGCTGGATCAACACCTCGACGGGCGCCGTCATGACGCCCCCACCGGTGCGCCGAAGAGCACGTCCTCGACCAGCCCGATCGGCAGCCGGCCCGACCCCGCCGCGACGTCGTGGAAGTCCCGCAGCGTCCCGCGTTCCTCACGTTCCCAGCGGGCGCGCATCCGGTCGATCTCCAGCGCGCCGGTCAGGTACGACGCGGCCTGCGTCGGCATTGCGCAGTAGCGCAACACCTCGGCCTGGGCGGTGTCGCGCGACAGCGAGGTCCTCGTCGCCATGTGCTCCACCGCCTCGTCGATGCTCATCTCGCCCAGGTGCAGCGAGGTGTCCACCACGATGCGCGCAGCCCGGAAGAGCCGGTAGTCGCGCTGGCAGAGCTCCTGCTCCGGCGTGCGGAAGAAGCCCTTCTCGCGCAACAGGTCCTCGGTGTACAGGCCCCAGCCCTCCACGAAGTACGCCGAGCCGAACACGAAGCGCAGCGGCCGGGTCGCACCGCTGGCGGCGTTGGCGGCCAGCCACGCCAGGTGCCAGTGGTGGCCGGGATAGGCCTCGTGCACCGCGATCGACCATGCGCCGTGGCGGTTGTTGGTCGCCAGCCGGGCCTGCACCTGCTCCGGAGTTGCGTCGTCCGGCGGATACGGCACGAAGAAGTGACCCGGTCTGGCGGCGCCGTCCGGGCTCGGCGCAAAGGGCGGCGGCTGCATGTAGTGCGCCACCGCGAGCATCGCGCGGGTGAACGGCGCCGACGGTGTGACGACGCAGTGCTCCCCCGGCGGCATCGTGACCAGCTCGTGCTCGACGCAGAACTCGCGGGCAGCCGCGGTCGCCTCGGTGTAGAGGGCCAACATCTCGCCCGGCGTCTCCGGGTGGTCGTCGTTGAAGCCACGCAGGACAGACAGGAAGTCATCGGTGCCCCGCATGGCCCGGGTGCGTTCGGCCATGTCCGCGGCAAGCTCGTCGTACGCCCGCTGACCCTTGTCGCGGAGCTCGCGGGTGCCGTACGACAGGCCCTCCGCCTGTCGCAGCAGCGCGTCGTAGCGCTCCTCGCCGATCGCCCACTCTCCCGTGGCGGCGTCGATCATCGCCTCGACATGCGCACCGAACCGGTCGAACGCCTCGGCTGCGCCCGCCCCGGCAGCCGCGACCGGGGCACCGTCGCCAGGGTCAGCGAAGTCGGAGGCGAGGGAGCGCGCGTACGCCGCGCCGGCCCGGATCTGGCCGAGCGACCTGCGCAGCAGCGCCGGGTGAGCGAGACCAGCGTCGAGGTTCGCCATCCCCTGCTCCAGCAGGGCAGGGGTGGCCACCAGTCGCGCAGCGACGGCCGTCGCCAGCTCGGCCTCGGGCCGCAACCGGTTGAGCAGCAGGGTGAAGACACCGGTCAGTGCCATTCCGGCGTAGAGGTCGGGGCTGCGCCGCCAGGCCGCCCAGTCGCGCATCACCGACCGGCCACGCAGCACCATCAGCGCGAGG
Source organism: Actinomycetes bacterium (assembly GCA_038246575.1). Taxonomy (GTDB): domain Bacteria; phylum Actinomycetota; class Actinomycetes; order JACCUZ01; family JACCUZ01; genus JACCUZ01. Next base: position 4,122 of record JBBRVU010000014.1, read on the forward strand.
TCTCGGTCGATCCGTTCGTCGTCGCGCAGCTCGGCGTCGGTGACGGCCGACAGCCGCTCGATCCAGCGGTCCTCGGTGCGCTCCTGGGCGGCGATCGCCTCCGCGGAGAGGTCCGGGAGCGCGCTGTCGTGCTCGATCACGCCGAGCGCGCTGCCCAGGACGGGGCTGGCCCGGAGCTCGTCGGCAATGAGCTCGCCGACGAGGGCGTCGAAGGGAGTGGGGGTGGACATCTGCGGCACGGTAGCCGACCAGGGCGCCACCTCCGGCGCATGGCAAGGTGAACGGGTGGAGGGCGCAACCGGCACAGGAGCGACGTACGTCGAGAGGCTGACGCCGTCACCCGGGATCTGGGCCGGCGCCTGGGCGTTCTCGCTGGCCATCGGCCTGATCGTCTTCGCAGCGTTCGGGCCGGTGCTGGCCGTGGCTGCGGTGCTCATCCCCGGTGCGGCTCTCACGGTTCTGCTCAGCCGCTCCGCCACCGAGATCACGGTGGCCGACGGGGTGCTGACCGTGGGTCGGGCCCACATCCCGGTGACCGCACTTGGCCCGGCGCGGGCCCTGGACGCCGAGGCGTCGCGCCTCGTCCGCGGGCCGGAGTCCGACCCCGCGGGGTTCCACGTCATCCGCGGCTGGTTGCCGACCGGGGTCCGGGCCGAGGTCGTGGACGCCGGCGACCCGACGCCGTACTGGTTCGTGGCGAGCCGGCACCCGCAGGAGCTGGCCACCGCCATCGAGGCGGCCCGCTCAGCCGCCGGTCGGTGAGCCGGATCGCTCGCGCTGGAGCCGGCGCAGGTCGTCCCTGACCTGCTCGCCGAGGCGGCGGGTCTCGCGATGGTTGACCAGGCTGCCGGCGACCGCACCGGACATCAGCGGGCCGAGCGTCGAGAGGTTACGACCGGCGCGGCGCACCAATCGTTTGCGCAGCGAGCGCTTGGCCGTCTGGGTCAGCGACAGCTTCATCGACCCGGGGTGACGCGGGTCGATGCCGCGACGTTCTGTCCAGGCCATCAGGTAGGCCTGCATCCGTGGCCGAGTCGGTCCGGGCACCCGGGCTCCGTAGATCTCGTGCAGCTCGGCGATCAGCTTCACCTCGACGGTGGCGACGAGAAGGGTCTCGGCCGCGAGCTGCACGGGGGCGGAGAGGAGCGTGGGAGGTGCGGTGAACTCGACAGCAGCGAGGGCGCCTCCGGCAGCGCCGACAGCACCGGTCGCCTTCGCGGCCCCGGAGATCAGGGCCTGGGCGAGGTCGTCGGGGTTCAGGGTCGGGTGCTGGGCGCGCATCGTGGCCAGGTCGCGGACCTTGATCCGCGGGGCGATGTCGACGAAGACGTCGGCCAGCCAGCCACCGCCGAGCACCGACGCCCGCCCGGCAAGCCGGGCTGACCCGACCAGGGCACCAGACAGCCGGCCCAGGTCCTGGCGCCGGGTGCGACCGGAGACGTCGACGTCAGCGCCGCCGGTCATCCGGGCCACCAGAGCACCGACCGAGCCGTCTGCCTCGTCGTCCGGTCTGTCCGGCTTGTCAGTCACCTCTGCAGGGTGCCCCGCCTCAGGCGGCGCACTCCTTGCAGATGAGCTGCTTGCCGTCCTCCTTGGCCAGCTGGCTCCGGTGGTGGACCAGGAAGCAGCGGGAACAGGTGAACTCATCGGCCTGGCGCGGGAGCACCCGGACGGAAAGCTCCTCGTTGGACAGGTCGGCCCCGGGGAGCTCCAGGGACTCGGCCAGCTCGGTCTCGTCGACATCGACGCTGCTGGCCGCCTTGTCCTGGCGGCGTGCCTTGAGCTCCTCGAGGCTGTCCTCGGACAGCTCGTCATCAGTCTTGCGGGGCGAGTCGTAGTCGGTCGCCATGGTCGTCGATACCCCTTCGCCGCCCTGTAGGCGGCTGGTTGTCTGCCAGCGGTGCGGGGCGTGTAACGCTCCAACGTCCCCGTTTGTGCCCGCCTGCCGGACAACTTCATGGATTGGCTCCCCAGAGGGGGCCGTCAGCGGCGGAGCGGGCGGAGCGTACCCCACATTCGGCCCAGTTCCGAGCCGCCGTCCACCGTCACAGGCCGTTCACCGGATCGTCATGACGACACGCTGGCGCGGTGACGGTGACCTCTGTCACGATCTCGCTGGTTTCCGAGCTGTCCCACGCGGGTGACATCCGGCTCACGTCGTGACGACGTGACGGCCGGTGAGAGGCTGGTCGGCATGAGCGAGTTCCAGCAGGAGATCCAGGCCCGGGTGGAGTCCGCCCGGCGTTCCCTCGCAGAGGCCCGTCTGGAGGGCGATGATTACCTCGCCCAGATCCGCATCGGCGAGCTCGAGTCGCTCGAACGGCTCGTCGTCGAGCACCAGGTCGCCTAGGTCACGACCTCGTCGGCCCCCAGGGCGGTCAGCAGCTCGACGAGCGGCTCGAAGAGCCCCGGCGGCGCCGCCACCACCAGCGCCTCGCTCGCCGGCCGTCCGGCCAGCCCGCCCACCGTCGCCCCCGCCTCGGCCGCGATCAGTCCGCCGGCGGCGAGGTCCCACGGCTTGAGCCCCTGCTCGTAGTAAGCGTCAAGCCGCCCGCAGGCCAGGGCGCAGAGGTCGATGGATGCGGCGCCCATCCGCCGCACGTCGCGCACCCGGGGCAGGACGTGGAGCAGCACCTCGGCCTGCCGTGCCCGTCGGGCCACCGAGTAGCCGAAGCCCGTCGCCACCATGGCCATGGACAGCTCCGGCGCCGCGTTCACCCGGATCGCTCGCCCGTCCAGGAAGGCGCCCTGCCCGCGTACGGCCGTGAAGGTCTCACCGCTCACCGGGTTCACCACGACGCCGGCGACCACCTCCCCGTCGACCCGCGCAGCGATGCTGACGCCGTACGCCGGGATCTCGTAGAGGTAGTTCACGGTCCCGTCGATCGGGTCGATGACCCAGGTCACGCCGCTCGTGCCGTCCTTGGCCGCACCCTCCTCGCCGAGGAAGCCGTCGTCGGGCCGGGCCGCCGTGATGAGCTCGACCAGCAGCGACTCGGCGCGCTGGTCCATGACCGTGACGATGTCGGTGACGCTGGACTTCGTCTCAGCCACCCCGAGCGGGCCGGGCGGTCGCTCGTCGACCACCAGCCGGGCTGCGGCGCGGGCCGCGTCGACGGCGATGGCGAGCAGGTCTGTGGGATCGGTGGTCACGGCAGCAAGTCTGCCGGGTCAGTCGCTCCCGCACAGGGCAGGGCGGTCCGGGTCGCGCAGGTTGGGACAGCAGCCGGCCGGGCAGATGTCATGGCCCGGCCCGAGAGACCCGAGCGCCGGACGCACGACATCCTCGCCGCGGAGCAGCGCGGCCCGCTCCAGCACCAGGTCCCGGATCGAGGCGACGAACCGCGCGTCAGTGCCGACGGTGCCCGCCCGGGTGCACGGCAGGCCGACCCGCTCGGCGGTCGCCAGCGCCTCGGTGTCCAGGTCGTGACGCACCTCCATGTGGTCGGAGATGAACCCGATCGGCACCAGCACGGCGGCCCCGGCACCGGACTCCTTCAGAGCCTCCAGGTGGTCGTTGACGTCGGGCTCCAGCCACGGCTGGGACGGCGGCCCGCTGCGGCTGCAGTACACGAGGTCGTACGCCGGGGCCCCACCGCGAGCTGTCGCGACACCGGCGGTGATCAGTCGCGCGACGTCGCGGTGCTGCGTCTCATAGGCACCGCCGTCCGGGCCGCTGCCGTCGTTCATCGCGACGGGCACCGAGTGCGTGACGAACACCAGCCGGGCTTCGCCACGGACGCCCTCTGGCAGCTCGTCGATCGCCGCGAGCGTGGTGGCGGTCATCGTCTCGACGAACCCCGGATGGTTGAAGTAGTGCCGGACACGGTCGATCTGCGGCGCCCGGTCTCCCAGCGGCTCCACGGCCGCGGCGAGGTTCTCGCGGTACTGGCGGCACCCGGAGTACGAGGAGTAGGCCGACGTGAGCAGCGCGAGCACCCGGGTGCGACCGTCGTCGACCACAGTGCGCATCGTGTCCGCGAGGTAGGGCGCCCAGTTGCGGTTGCCCCAGTAGACCGGCAGGTCGACGCCGTGCGCGGCGAGGTCGGCCTCGATCGCTGCGATCAGCTCCCGGTTCTGCCCGTTGATCGGGCTCACGCCGCCGACCGCGTAGTAGTGCTCCGCGACGTCCGCCAGTCGCTCTCGCGGGATCCCCCGGCCCCCGGTGACGTTCTCGAGGAACGGCATCACGTCCTCGGGTCCCTCGGGTCCGCCGAAGGAGACGAGCAGGAGAGCGTCGTACGGCGCCGGGTCGGTTGTCACCCACGCATCGTCGCAAACCCGACATCGCAGATGACCCGTTGGGGCGTCCGACCGGTCATCCCCTACCGTGCGCTGGTGCTCCGTCCCTACCGCAGGCTGCTGGCGACCCCCGGCGGTCGCGTCTTCTCCACGGCGGGCTTCGTGGCGCGGATGCCGATCGCCATGATCGGCCTGGGCATCGTGCTGCTCGTGGTCTCCCGGGGTGGCCGGTACGGGACGGCCGGCGCACTGTCCGCGACGTTCGCGGTGGTGAACGCCTTCGCGACGCCGGCCGTGTCACGGCTCGTCGACCGCTTCGGCCAGCGCCGGATCCTCACCCCGGCCATCGCCGTCGGGGCCACCGGTGTCCTGATCTTCGTGATTCTCGTCACGGTGGACGCGCCCCTGTGGAGCTTCTACCTGTCGATCGCCGTGGCCGGGTCGGCCTGGCCGTCGATCGGCTCGCTGGTCCGGGCCCGGTGGAGCCACGTCCTCGGGACCGATCCGCGGGTGCACACGGCGTACGCCTATGAGTCAGTGCTGGACGAGGCCACCTTCGTGCTCGGCCCGCTGATCGTCACGCTGCTGGCCACCCGGGTGGCGCCCCAGGCCGGGCTGCTGACCGCGGTCCTGCTGCTGAGCGCAGGCAGCGTGGCGATGCTGGCGCACCGCGACAGCGAGCCGCGGCCGGCCCCGGCCGACGGAGGGACGCACCCGTCCGCCCTGACCAGCCCGGGCCTGCCCTGGCTGATGCTCGTCCTGCTGTTCGTCGGCGGGGTCTTCGGCTCGGTGGAGATCAGCGCGGTGGCCTTCGCCGACGAGGCCGGCAACCGGTCGACGGCCGGCCTGCTGCTGGCCTGCTACGCCGGTGGCAGCATGATTTCCGGACTCCTCTTCGGAGCGGTGACGTGGCGGGTCAGCGCCCGGCGTCGACTGCTGCTGGGCGCGGCGATGATGACGGCAACCGCTACGACGCTCCCGTGGATCGACTCGGAGCCGTTGCTCGGTGCGGCTTTGTTCCTGGCCGGGGTGGGCATAGCGCCGACGCTGATCAGTGCGTTCTCGCTGGTGGAACGGATCGTCCCCGCGAGGAACGTGACAGAGGGCCTGACCTGGGCCACCACTGGGTTGGTCATCGGGTTCTCGATGTCGACCTGGCTGGCGGGCCAGCTCGTCGACGGCCCGGGGGTCACCGCCGCGTTCTCCGTCGCCTCGGGCTCCGGACTGGCGGCCGTGGTGGTCGCCACGGTGGCAATCCGCCGGCTACCGCGCTGAGCCGGACGGGGAGCTGGTGGGGCTGGCCCGGGAGGCGAGGACTGTCGGGGCGAGAAGTCGACACGTCGATGACTCGCCTGGCGCGCCTCCCCGAGTTGGGCCGCCCGCCGTCCTAGGGTCGGCGACATGAGCGGCGAGCGCGCGAGCAGCCTCCCCATCGGGACAGTCGACCCCTCCGGGGCCGCGGCTGATCCGGCGCCGACCACGCCCCCCGTGCCCCCGGTGCCGGCCGAACCCCGCTCGCCGATCGATCTGCGTCTCGTCGCCGTGACCCCCGACAAGGCGCACCTGGTGATGGAGGACTCGGCCGGCCAGCAGTTCCGCGTCCCGCTCGACCAGCGCCTCGCCACCGCCCTGCGCGAGGTCGCACCCCGTGACCGCACCCGTACCTCGGCCCAGCTGGAGATCGCCTTGGAGAGTCAGCTCAGCCCGCGAGAGATCCAGGCGCGCATCAGGTCCGGTCAGGACCTCGAGGAGGTGTCGCGGGCTGCTGGCATCTCACCCGACCGGGTCGAGCGATATGCCAGCCCGGTCGTCGCAGAGCGCGAGCACATCGTCGAGCAGGCTCAGCGGACGCCGGGTCGTCGAGCGGGCAGCGGTAGCGCGCCAGCCCTGCTCGACCTCGTCCAAGCGCGGCTGACCGAGCAGAAGGCATCGGCCGAGGCCACCGAGTGGGACGCCTGGCGGGGCGACGACGAGCCGCGCTGGACCGTGCGGCTGTCCTACCTCGCCGCGGGGCGCAACCGCAGCGCGAGCTGGACCTTCGACCCGCGGGGGCGGGTGCTGTCCGCTGCCGACGACGAGGCCAGGTGGCTGGTCGACGACACCGGCTCCGAGCGCGACGAGGACCTTCCGCCGGCCGTGGTGCGCCGGCTGGCCAGCGTCCCGGCCGGCGCAGAGCCAGCGGCGGAGACGGCAACGACCGGCCCGGATCAGTCCGTTCCCGACGAGGTGTACGACCGGGAGGCCGACGACGCCCGCGAGGCGGCTCGCCGCCAGGAGATCGCCGCCGCCAAGACGAACCGGCGTCCGCCGGTGCCGTCTTTCGACGACATCATGTTCGGCCCGCGCCGACGCAGCTGAGGGTCTTCACCGACGCAGCTGGGGCCTCCGGCCGAGGCGTTCAAGGCTCAGCCGACCGTGCGGGGAGTGATCGCGCAGGCCGCGAGGTCGAAGGGCAGCGCATCGGGCGAGATGGCCCCCTGCCGCACCAGCGCATCCGCGGAGGCAGCGGTCATCCGGCGCATGTGGTGGCGGCGGCAGAGCACCTCGTAACCGATCTCGCCGCCTGCCTCGGTGTCACCCACGACAACCTGCTCGCCCTCGACGACCATGACGCCGTCGATGCTGCGCGCATTGTGTGTGGCGCGGGTCCCGCACCAGCACAGCGCTTCGACCTGCAGGACCTGCACCCGGTCGGCAAGCTCGATGAGCCGCCGCGACCCGGGAAACAGCCTGGTTCGGAAGTCCGCGGTGATGCCGAAGGCGAAGACGTCAACAGACATCTCATCGACCACGCGGGCCAGCTGCTCGACCTGCTCGGGGGTGTAGAACTGCACCTCGTCGCAGATGAGGTAGTCGACCTTGCCGCCGTGCATCAGCTTGTCGGCGACCGTGTCCCAGAAGTCCAGGGTGTCGGTGACCTCGATCGCCTTGGTGCTGAGCCCGAGGCGGCTGGACAGCGTCGCCGACCCGGCCCGGTCGAGCCTGGTGAAGATCAGGCCGACCCGGCCTCGTTGGCGGTGGTTGTGGTCGACCTGCAGCGCCAGCGTGGACTTGCCGCAGTCCATGGTCCCGGAGAAGAACGCAAGCTCGGCCACGGCCGGATCCTTTCATCGGTCGGGCGGCTCCGGCAGGCCGGGTGTGTCGGCCGTGACCCCAGCGGACGCGACTCGTTGGTCCTGTCAGGGGCCGTGCCGACGAGGGGATGGCACGGCCCCAACCTTGTCTAGGCCGGGTGCACCAGCAACGGCACGAGCAGCTCGTCGTCGGTGACCGACCCGTGCAGCCCCACCAGCATCTGCATCGTCTGCGGCAGCAGCCGCGAGTCGATGACGGCCGACGCGCCCCGGGCTGCCGCCACCACGTCACCGATGCGGGGGCGGACCTCAGCGGACACGACCGGGCCGAAGATCCCGCTCTCGATCGCCTCCTCGCGGGACAGCACCCAGAACGAGTCGCCCAGCGTTGTCTGCCAGGCCGCTTGGACGTCCTGGCTCGCGCCGTCGCGCGCGTGGACGTGGACCCCTCGCATGTCACCCGCGACGGCCTCGACGCCGGTGTCCAGGGCCGGGGTCCGGGCCACGTCCCACCGGTTCTCGAGCGGGACGTCGACCATGCCGTGATCGGAGGTGACCAGCAGGGTGGCGCCTGCCGGCAACGCCTGCGCCAGCTGCTGCGCGAACCGGTCGATGTGGGCCAGCTCCTGGCGCCACGCCTCGCTCTCGCAGCCCCGGCGGTGTCCGGTGGCGTCCAGGTCGCCGACATAGACGTAGGTCAGGGATGTCGTCGACCGTCCGACAGCGGCGACGGTCTCGGCGATGCGCTCCCCCAGCGACTCCGCGGCCGCGTAGTCGCCGCCGCGCAGGCCCGCCTGGGTGAGCCCGTCCCCGTCGAAGGCGCGCGGGCCGACCCTCGCGACGGTCAGCCCGGCGGCCACCGCGCGCTCGAAGACGGTCGGTCGCGGTTGCAGTGCGCGCAGGTCGGTCTCGGCCGGGATGGCGAGGGTGTTGATGACCCGGCCCGGCGCGATCCGCACGTACAGCCCGGTGATGCCGTGCTCGCCCGGGGGGAGCCCCGTGCCGAGCGACGTCAGCGCGATCGGGGTTGTCGTCGGGAACACGGAGGTGAGCATGCGGCTGCCGGGAACCGCCAGCAGCGAGGTCAGGAAGGGCGCCGCGGCCGGGTGCGCCTGCAGAGCGTTCCAGCCCAGCCCGTCGATGAGGAGCACGCAGACCTGGCTGGTGGTGTCGAGCTGCAGGGCTGACGGTGTTCCCGGAACACCGAGGCGGGCCAGCACCGCCGGGAGCAGGTCGGCGATCGACCCGCCGCCGTAGGCCGGGACCGGGACGGGATCCGACGCGACGTCGGCGGCTGCCGTCACCGGGCGCTGGCGCGGGACAACGCGGCAGCGAACCCGAGCATCCGGGCGACCGCGTCGGCGCCCTCGGCCGCTTCGCTGACCCGCAGCGCGATGTCGTCGGCCGACGCACTGCCGCTGTAGCCGTGATCTGCCTCGCACTCGGAGTCTCCGCAGGTGGCCGGCTCGAGCTCGATGCGGCTGACCGCGCCCCAGCCGATCGTGACCGTGACCTCTTGCGGAGCCGCATCGCCGCGATAGCGCATCGGCTCGAGCACGACGCGGTTGATCACGACCGAGCGGATGCTCGAGAGGGGCACCGCCTCGGTGGCAGCGGTCACGAACGGGGCCGGGGTCACCGCGTCGGCGGGGTGGTCGTCGGCGTGACCGAGTACGAGGCGGTTGGGGGTCAGCACCAGCACGGTGATGTGCCGACGTACCTCGTCGCCGTCGAAGGTCGTCTCCTGGTGCACCACGAACGCGTCGATGGGCTCCCCCGCCACCGCGTCGTCCACCGCGTCGGCCACCAGCTCGGGGTGGTAGCCCGCGAGCTGGATTGCGGCGCGCAGGTCGGCCAGGGTCGTGTCGGTCATGGCGGCCATCCTTGCACCTGTGAGGGCCGACGCCGCCCGCTCGCCCCCAACCCCCGCTGCACGCCTCCCACCCGCCTCATCCCGCTCTGCTGACACGCTGGCGGGGCTACGACATGGTTACCGTGTCGTAGCCCCGCCAACCGCCGTCCTACTGCCCCGTGGCGGCCGGCGGCACCGGCTCGAGCGACTTGCGGCGGAGGGGGCGAGGCTGGCGTCAGCCGGGAAGCAGGGCCCGCGGCCCCCGATCACTGCGGATCTCGGGCCGCGCCAACCGCCCGCTCGCGGTCAGGACGCTGGCACCGCTGACCGCGGCAACAACCGGGTTGAGCTCCAGCTCGGCCACCTCCGGCAGGTCATCTGCCAGCCGGGCCAGCCGCGCCGTCACGTCCTCGATCGCGGCCAGGTCGACCGGCTCGATCCCCCGGTGACCGAACAGCAGTGGCGCGGCCCGCACTGACCGCACGAGACCTGACAGGTCGGTGTCGGTCAGCGGAGGGATGGCGTACGCGACGTCGCCGAGCAGCTCGGTCGCCACCCCGCCGACACCGAAGGACACCACCGGCCCGAGCAGTGGGTCCTCGAAGCAGCCGATCACGCAGGACACGCCGGTGGGCGCCATCGCCTGAACTGCGAAGAACCCTGCCGAGCGCGGTCCGAGCCGGGCAGCCATGGTGGCGTACGCACTGTCCAGTGCCGCCTCGTTCTCGAGGTCGAGCCGCACACCGCCCAGGTCGCTGCGGTGCAGCAGCTGCGGGGCCAGCGACTTCAGGGCCACGGGGTAGCCGAGGTCGGCCGCTGCGGCCAGGGCTTCCGCCCGGGTCGGGACCGGGCGCAGCGGCCACAGCTCGACGCCGTAGCAGGCCAGCAGCTCGGTGAGCGCGCCGTGGTCGAGCTCGACCGCGTCGCGGCTGCCGAGCAGGTCGGCGACCAGTGCCCGGGCGGCTCGTACGTCCAGGCCGGACGGCTGGACCGTGTGCCCGGCGGGCTTGGCCCGCCACGCCGAGTACGCCGTCACCGCAGCAAGGGCACCGACGGCATCCTCCGGGGTCGCGTAGGACGGCAGCACGTTGCGGCCGTCGGCGGACCGCAGGCCCTCAGGGACGCCGCGCATGCCGAGGAACGTCGCGACCGCCGTCTTGCCCGAGCTGCCGGCGGCTTCGACCAGTGCCTCTGCCACCACCTCGTCGCGGGTCTGCAACGGCGGGATGAACACGGCGACCACCGAGTCGACGTCCTCGGACGCGAATGCCTCCCGCAGCGCGGTCGACAGGTCCTCGGGCGTCGCGGCTGCCGGTAGCGGCGGCGCCGCGGTTGCGACCGCCAGCCCCGCCTCGTCGCAGGCATCGATCGCCAGCCGGGCCAACGCCGCCGAGTTGCCGACGACTGCGACCCGCGGACCGGCCGGCAGCGGCTGGTGCGCGACGAGCTGCCCGACGTCGAAGAGCTCGTGCAGGCTGTCGACGCGGATCACGCCGGCCTGCCGGAACAGCGCTTCGACCGCCGCCGCCGGTGCCCGTGTCTGGCGCACCTGGTGGCCGACTGGCGGCCGGTTCACGAAGCGGCCGGACTTCACCACCACCACAGGCTTCAGGCGCGCGAGGCGGCGGGCGATCCGGCTGAACTTGCGGGGGTTCCCGAACGACTCGAGGTAGAGCAGGACTGCGTCGGTTGCGGCGTCGTCCTGCCAGAACTGCATGAGCTCGTTGCCGCTGAGGTCGACCCTGTTTCCCGCCGACACGAACGACGACAGGCCGAACTCGCGCCGGGAGACCTGGTCGAGCAACGCGATCCCCATGGCCGCCGACTGCGAGAAGAACCCGACCCGCCCGGCCGGCGGAAGCTGCGGTGAGAGCGACGCGTTCAGCCGAATGTCAGGGTCGGTGTTGAGGATCCCCAGCGACGCGGGCCCGACGACCCTCATGCCGCTTCCCCGGGCCCGGTTGACGAGCCGCCGTTGCCGGTCGAGGGCCCCGGGCTCGCCGGTCTCGGCGAAGCCGCCCGAGAGAACGACGAGACCGCGTACCCCCTTGGCCGCGGAGTCGGCGACCACGCTGTCGACCTGGTCTGCCGGGACAGCGACGACGACGAGATCGACCTCGCCGGGGATGTCGCGGACGCTGTCGTACGCGGTGTGGCCGCCGACCTCGGCCAGGTGCGGGTTCACGGCATGGACCGTGCCCGTGAAGCCGTCCCGCACCAGGTTGGCCAGCACCGTCGCCCCCATCGAGCCCTCGCTGCGGCTCGGCCCGACGACCGCGACCGAACGCGGTCGCAACAGGCGCTCGACAGACCGGGCCTCGGCCCGGTGCTCACGGGCGTACGCCACGGCACGCGAGTCCTCGGTCGGCTCGAGGTCGAACGCCAGCCGGACGACCCCGTCGTCGAGCTCGTGGCTGACGACGTAGCCCGCCTCCTCGAACACCCGCAACATCTTGCGGTTCGACGGGAGCACGTCCGCAACGAACCTCGAGATGCCGCGTTCGCGGGCAGCCGCCGCCAGGTGCTCGAGGAAGATGGAGCCGATCCCCCTCCCCTGGTGGGCGTCCTCGATGTTGAACGCAGCCTCGGCCTCGGTCGGGCTGATCCGTTCGTAGCGGACGACGCCGATCATCTCCTCGCCGACGGTCGCGATCAGCGCGACCCGATCCGTGTGGTCGACGATGGTGAACCGCGCGACGTCGCGCGCGGACAGCTCGCGGTACAGCGAGAAGAACCGGAAGTAGATCGTCTCGTCGGACAGTCGCGCGTAGAACCGGGTCAGCCGGTCGGCGTCGGACGGCCGGATCGGCCGGATGTGCGCAGTGCCCCCGTCCCGCAGGACGACGTCCGCCTCCCAGTGCCCCGGGTAGCTCGCGGCGGGGCCGGTCGCAGTGCCGGTGGGCGGGTCGTTCGCGCGCTCGCCACCCACGCCCCCGAGGCTATACCGCCCCCCAGTGCGCCCCCTCCCCCCCGCAGTTGATCATGCAGCAATGGGGATCTTGGTTCACCTGGATCGGGGTCGCGGCATTCGGTAGCGCTTCAGGTGCTAGCGGGTCGATGCGTCTGACGGCTGCGGACAACCGACGACTGCAGCACGACTGCCACGCCGCAAACGAGCTCGACGACGTACGCCGTCCAGTCCGAGACCCCGCCCGCCCAACACACCCGAAGCGGGCCGGCTATAGCGTGCGCGGATGCTCACCGTTCTGCCCGAAGTCGCCGACGCGCTCGCCGAGGGCCGCCCCGTAGTCGCGCTCGAGTCGACGATCGTCAGCCACGGACTCCCCCGCCCGGACAACCTCACCGTCGCCAGAGACATCGAACAGGCGGTACGCGGTGCAGGCGCCGTCCCCGCCACCATCGCCGTGGTCGACGGCCGGCCGATGATCGGGCTCGACGACAACGCGCTGGAGCGGATCGCGACCAGCGACGACGTGGTCAAGGTCAGCACTCGCGACCTGGCCGCCCTCGTCGCGCGACACGGCACCGGCGCCACCACGGTCGCCGCGACCTCGCACCTCGCCGCCCGGGCCGGCATCGAGGTCTTCGCCACCGGCGGTCTCGGCGGCGTCCACCGGGACGCCCGCACCACCTGGGACGAGTCGGCGGACCTGCAGTCGCTGTCCAGCACCCCGGTCGCGGTGATCTGCGCGGGGGTGAAGTCGATCCTCGACGTGCCCGCCACGCTGGAGCGCCTGGAGTCCCTCGCCGTCCCCGTCCTCGGCTACCGCACCGACGCCTTCCCCGGGTTCTATCTCTCCGACTCGGGTCACACCGTCGACTGGCGCGTGGACTCCCCCGAGGAGGCCGCTGCGGTTCTCGCCGCGCGCCGCGCCCTGGGCACCGACGACCGCGGCCTCGTTCTCGCCAACCCGCTGCCCGTCGACGAGCAGGTCGACCCCGACCTGCACGAGCAGCTGCTTCGCGACGGCCTGCGCGCCGCCGAGGCAGCCGGGACCAGCGGCAAGGACGTCACGCCCTTCCTGCTGGACTTCTTCCACCGCGAGAGCGGCGGCGTGACGTTGACGGCGAACATCCGCATCATCCTGCGCAACGCCGAGCTCGGAGCGCAGGTCGCTGCGGCCGCCGCACGCACCGCCGCTGGCGGCAGCTCGACGTGACCCCCAGCGGCACCGAAGCGCTCGACGTCGTGGTCGTGGGTGACCTCATGGTCGACGTCGTCGCGGTGATGTCCGGCCCGGTCGCGCGCAACAGCGACACCCCGTCGCGCATCACCACCAGCGGCGGTGGCTCGGCAGCCAACGTCGCGGCCTGGCTGGCCCACCAAGGTGTTCCCACGTCGTACGTCGGTCGCGTCGGCGCCGACGCTCTCGGTCGCGAGTCGGTCGATGCCCTGACCAACGCGGGCGTACGGGCCTGGGTCGGCGTCGACGAGGATCACAGCACCGGCACTTGCATCGTCCTCGTCGAGCCCGGCGGCGAGCGCTCCATGCTTCCCGACCCCGGCGCCAACTCGACTCTGCTGCCGGCCGACGTCCCGCCCACCGCCTTCCGCCCCGGCGGGCACCTGCACCTGTCGGGCTACACCCTGCTCAATCCCGACTCCCGGGAGGCGGGGCTGACGGCGCTGCGGCTGGCCGCGGAGGCCCGGATGACCTTGTCGGTCGACCCGTCGTCGACGGCCTTGCTCGAGGCCGTTGGCGCGGCTCGATTCCTGGGCTGGACGCAGGGTGCCCACGTGCTGATCGCCAACACGCAGGAGGCGGCAGCTCTCGCCGGGACGACCGACCCGCGCGAGGCCGCCTCCCTCCTCGGCGACACCTACGGCGAAGTTGTCGTCAAGCTCGGCGCCGACGGCGCCCTCTGGCAGCAGGGCTTCATCGCCGCCAGCGCCCCGGCCGAGCGCGGCGTCGAGGTCGTCGACACCACCGGGGCCGGCGACGCGTTCGCTGCCGGCTTCCTCGCCGCCTGGCTGCTGCACCCCGAGCCCGAGACCGCGCTCGCCGCAGGCAACCGGCTCGCCGCGACGGCCGTCGGTCACGTCGGGGCCCGCCCATGACCGGCGAGAAGCGGGCACTCGCCGCCCTCGACGCGAGCGGACTGACGTACCGCCTCATCCGGCACGGGCCGGTAGGCAGCCTCGCCGAGGCAGCGCAGGCCCGCGGCGTCGAGCCCGCCGCAGTGGTCAAGACCTTGGTCGTACGCCGTGGAGAGGCCGACCTGCTCTTCGTGCTCGTGCCCGGCGATCGGACCATCTCCTGGCCGAGGCTGCGTGACCTGCTCGGCGTGACCCGGATGTCGATGCCCGACGCTGCCTCCGCACTGGACGCGACGGGCTACGAACGAGGCACGATCACGCCGTTCGGCTCGACCACGGACTGGCCCGTGATCGCCGACGAACGGCTGCGCGGCAACGAGATCACCCTTGGGGCCGGAGCGCACGGCGTTGCTGTCGCGGTGGACGCCGATGCCGTCCTCACGGCGCTGGACGCCACAGTCGCCGACGTCACCGATGCAGCGGTCTGACCGCGAACGGTTCGGCCCCCACCGAACAATTCGCTCGGTAGCGTCCTAGGCATGACCTCGACACGGGAGACCGTCCTGCTGCGCGATCCTGCCGACTCCATCGTGCGGTCAACATGAGAGCGCCCTCGGACGGGACCTCGATCGCCCGCCTCGCCGCTCTGCTCGCCGACTCCAATCGCGCCCACATGTGCCTGTGCCTCCTCGACGGCACTGCCTGGACCGCCGGAGAGCTGGCCACTGCCGCAGGCATCGCCCGGTCCACGGCCAGTGAGCACCTCGACCAACTCGTCGCGGGCGGGCTGCTCGCGGAGGACCGACAGGGACGGCACCGATACCTCCGCATCGCGACACCGGGCGCCGCCCAGTTCGTCGAGTCCGTCGCCGCGATGGCCGGCCCCGGACAAGCCCCTCGCTCACTGCGCTCGGTCACCGCCGGTGAGGCGATGGCGCGCGGGCGCACGTGCTACGACCACCTCGCCGGGCGACTCGGTGTCGCTGTGATGGATGCCATGACCAAGCGGGACCTGGTGTCGACCCGGCGCGGTGTCGCGGTCACCGACGCCGGTCAGCGGTGGCTGCGAGACCTTGACGTCGACATCGACGCGCTCGAGCGGCAACGCCGGCCCCTGATCCGGTCCTGCCTCGACTGGACCGAGCGGCGACCGCACCTCGCCGGCGCAGTCGGGGCGGTGCTGTGCACCCACCTGATCGACAACGACTGGGTGGAGCGCGGCGTCGGTCGCAGCGTGCAGGTCACCGATACCGGCTCACGGACCCTCCGACGGCTACTCGGCCTGACGCCCGCGGACCTCATGGGACGTACGTCGGTGTGACCGGCTCGGCTCCTATCTCTCGCGCCCGGACGTCCTGAGGCGTTCCGGCACGGCCCACCACTGGTCCGGCCTGTCGACGACCGCGACGTCGAGTCCCTCGGTCAGCAGCAGCGCGAGACCCCCGATGCCCAGGTGCACCGAGTCGCGGAGGTCCGTCGGCGTCGGATCGGGCTCGGCGTCCGCCGGGACGTCGGCCGGCAGCCACGGCCCGTCGTCACCGCGGACCTGGTCGAGCACCCATGCCGACGCCGCCTCGGCCACCTCGCGGTAGACCCCAGCGACCGCCATGCCGGGCAGGTTAGGCCAATCGCCGGTCCGGTTGATCAAGGTCGGCCAGCGGGTCGGTTCCGGGCCACGTCCGACCCGGCGGCCAGAATGGGTGCCGGCGCGCTGCGCCACACCGATCCGCCGACCGTCCAGGAGCTTTTCCCGTGGCACGCAAGTCCAGGACCCCCGCCCCACCCGAGGGCGACTACACCGAGAACATCGTCGACATCGACGTCTCGGACGAGATGCAGGGCTCGTTCCTCGAGTACGCGTACTCCGTCATCTACTCCCGTGCGCTCCCGGACGCCCGCGACGGGCTGAAGCCGGTCCACCGACGGATCCTCTACCGGATGAACGAGATGGGCCTGCGCCCCGACCGCGGGCACGTGAAGTGCGCCCGCGTCGTCGGCGACGTGATGGCCTCCCTGCACCCGCACGGCGACACCGCCATCTATGACACGTTGGTCCGGATGGCGCAGCCGTGGTCGCTGCGCATCCCCCTCGTCGACGGGCACGGGAACTTCGGCACGCCCGGCAACGACGACCCGCCCGCGGCCTACCGCTACACCGAGTGCAGGCTGACGCCGGCTGCCCTGGCCCTGGTCGACGGCATCGACGAGAGCGTCGTCGACCTGCGGCCGAACTACGACGACCGTGAGCACGAGCCCGAGGTGCTGCCCGCTGCCTTCCCGAACCTCCTCGTCAACGGGGCGTCCGGGATCGCCGTGGGCATGGCGACCAACATGGCCCCGCACAACCTGGTCGAGGTGATCTCCGCCGCCCGGCACCTGATCAAGCACCCGAACGCGACGCTCGACGACCTGATGCGGTTCGTCCCCGGCCCGGACCTGCCCACCGGCGGCAAGATCATCGGGCTGGACGGCATCCGCGACGCCTACGAGTCCGGCAGGGGGACCTTCCGGGTCCGCGCCACCGCCCGGGTCGAGAGCGTCACCCCCCGGCGCAAGGGGATCGTGGTCACCGAGCTGCCCTGGGGGGTCGGCCCGGAGAAGGTCAAGGAGAAGATCGCCGACCTCGTGCGCAGCAAGAAGCTGGTGGGCATCACTGCGGTCGACGACTACACCGACCGGACCCAGGGCATGCGACTGGTCATCGAGGTCAAGAACGGCTTCAACCCCGAGGCTCTCCTCGAGCAGCTCTACCGGCTCACGCCGCTCGAGGACACCTTCGGCATCAACAACGTGGCCCTGGTCGACGGGCAACCGCGAACGCTGGGCCTCAAGGAGCTGCTCGAGGTCTACGTCGCGCACCGTCTCGACGTCGTACGCCGGCGAAGCGTGCACCGCCGGGCCAAGGCTCAGGACCGGCTGCACCTGGTCAACGGCCTGCTCGTGGCCATCCTCGACATCGACGAGGTCATCCAGGTCATCCGGGCCAGCGACGACACCGCCGCCGCCCGTGAGCGACTGATGTCGGTCTTCGACCTCTCCGAGATCCAGACCAACTACATCCTCGAGATGCCGCTGCGGCGGCTCACGAAATTCTCCCGCATCGAGCTCGAGGCGGAGCGCGACGTGCTGCGGGCGACGATCACCGAGCTCACCGAGCTGCTCGAGTCGGAGTCGCTGCAACGCGACACGGTCTCCCGCGAGCTGGACCAGGTGGCCAAGTCGTTCGGCACCCCCCGCCGCACCGTGCTGCTCGAGTCGGCGGGAGTCGCCGTGAGCACGGCCATGCCGCTGGAGGTAAGTGACGACCCGTGCCAGGTGCTGCTGTCCTCGACGGGGCTGCTGGCACGCACGCTGGGCGACGACCCGCTGCCGACCGAGGGCGACCGGGCCAAGCACGACGTCATCGTCTCGTCCGTACGCACCACAGCTCGCGGGGACGTCGCGGCCGTGACCAGCGCGGGCCGGATGATCCGGCTCGGCGTGCTCGACGTGCCGGCCCTGCCCACGACGGCGACGGCGCCGAACCTCTCCGGCGGTGCGCCGGTGTCGGAGTTCCTCTCCCTGGAGCGCGACGAGCGGGTGTTGGCCTTGTGCTCGCTCGAGCCCGACTCCCCCGGGCTGGCGCTGGGCACCACGTCCGGCGTCGTCAAGAGGGTGACGCCTGACTACCCGCAGAACAAGGACACCTGGGAGGTGGTCGGGCTCAAGCCCGGTGACCGGGTCGTCGGCGCCGTCGAGCTGAGCTCCGAGCAGGCCGACCTCGTGTTCGTCAGCACCGACGCGCAGCTGCTGCACTTCCCCGTCTCGGCCGTACGTCCGCAGGGCCGGGCCGCCGGTGGGATGGCCGGGATCCGACTCGCGGCGGGGGCGAAGGCCGTCTTCTTCGGCGTCGTCGACCCCGACAGCGAGGCCGCACTGGTGACCGTCTCCGGCTCCTCGGCGGCTCTGCCAGGCACCGACGCCGGCTCGGTCAAGGTCACGCCGTTCGCCGAGTACCCCACAAAGGGCCGCGGCACCGGCGGCGTCCGGTGCCACCGGTTCCTGCGCGGCGAGGACGTCCTGCTGCTGGGCTGGGCCGGCGCGCTGCCCGCTCGGGCGGCCGCCGCGACCGGGGTCGCCGTGGACCTTCCGCCGGCCACCGGGCGGCGGGACGGCTCGGGCACCCCGGGCAGCCAGCCCATCGCGTCCGTGAGCGGCCCGCTCGGCTGAACCGCGCGACGGTCAAGTCAAGTCAGGTCAGGTCCGGTCGGGCTCGATCGTCAGGTCGCGTAGCCGTCCTCGAGGAAGGCGTCGAGCTCCGCGATGCCGTCGCCGACGTAGGACTCAAATCGCGATCCGGTCGGCGGCCAGCCGACAGCGGACTCCGGGGGCTGGTCCTCGGGCGGCAGCCCGGTCAGCTCCGGGGCGGCCTCCGCTGCCGTGGCGGCCGCACCGGCTCGCCGCACCCGCCGGACCACGACGACCACAGCGATGTACGCCAGGGTCACCAGGGTGAGCAACGACAGCATGGTCAAGCATCGGCCGATCCAGCCCGAGACTTCAGCCCCCGTTCCATGATCGTCGGACGTCGTCCGCCGTTCCCGGCACTCCTCGTGCTCCTGCCGAGCCAGTCGTACGCCCATTGGCGGGGCTGCGGCACGGTTACCGTGTCGCAGCCCCGCCAACCGCCGGTTGGGCGCCGGCTCACTCGGTCATGGGACCCGCACTAGCCCCACAGCGGGCGAGACCGTGAGGCAGCGGCAACCAGCGCCGCTCCGTCGATCTCCTGGGACGTCTGCTCGATCTCCCGGGCCAGCCACTGGCAGACGACACGGATCCCGCCTGCCGGCGGCAACGGCCACAGCCAGTAGGTCCGGTCGGAGTCTCGCGGCCCGGACCCACCGCCGCCGCCCTGCAGCACTGGCCGCGACGGTTCCCAGGACCGCGCGTCGGGACCGGCGGACTGATGCTCCGGCGGCATCTCCTCCCAGACTGACGGATCCACGTTGGTGACCCGGCGACCGTCAGCGAGCTCGAAGCCCCATTTCAGGCGGCCCGCCTGCCACTCTGCGCCCATGTCGTGGCGATAGGGCCCGTCGAACAGCTCGGCATTGAGGTCGAACGCGGTGATCGACCCCCGTAGTCGGACGCTGAGCGTCATCTCGAGGCCGATCGGGAAGGCACGGATGCCGGTGAGCGCGACGACGGTGCTCTCGGAGCGTCCGAGAATCAGCTCGACGGGGACCACCCCGGGGAGCATGTCCTTCGGCGCATTCAGCCAGGCCGGCTGAGGAGCCTCGTCCGGGTCCTCGACCTGCGGTGGGTCCGGCAGCGGGGGGAAGAAGTCCATCATCGCTACGTCCTCGTGACTCGGCTCGTCCTCATCGCCGCGCGTGGTCGCTTCAGCAGGCGTATACGAGCCAGCATGCCGTACGGCACCCGCCACGTACGCCCATTGGCGGGGCTGCGGCGAAGGCGTACCGGCAGGCAAGCGGGCAGGCGCGATGGCGATCCGGAGGACGAGCGGGTGGGGCGAGAACCGCCGGTCAGGCGTCGATGCTGTCGCGGTCGACCCGTGAGGCGCCGGCCACGATGAAGTCGCGGCGGGGCGCCACCTCGTTGCCCATCAGCAGGTCGAAGACCGCCTCGGCGCCCTCGACGTCGTCGAGGGTGACCCGGCGCAGCATCCGGTGCCGCGGGTCCATGGTCGTCTCGGCCAGCTGGTCGGCGTCCATCTCGCCGAGCCCCTTGTAGCGCTGGATCGGCTCCTTGTAGCGCTTCGATTTGCGCGCCAGCTCGGACAGCGCCTTGCGCAGCTGCGGCTCGGTGTAGGTGTAGATGAAGTCGTTGCGCTTGCCGCCGGCGTTGATGACCTCGATGCGATGCAAGGGCGGGACGGCCGCGAAGACCCTGCCCTGCTCCACCAGCGGCCGCATGTAGCGGTAGAAGAGGGTCAGCAGAAGGCAACGGATGTGGGCGCCGTCGACGTCGGCGTCGGCCATCAGGATCACCCGGCCGTAGCGCGCTGCCGCGGCGTCGAAGGTGCGGCCGGACCCGGCGCCGATGACCTGGATGATCGCAGCACACTCAGCGTTCTTGAGCATGTCCGAGGCCGACGCCTTCTGCACGTTGAGGATCTTGCCGCGGATGGGCAGCAGCGCTTGGTACTCGGAGCTGCGCGCCGACTTGGCCGTGCCGAGAGCCGAGTCGCCTTCGACGATGAACAGCTCGCTGCGCTCCACGTCGTCGCTGCGGCAGTCGGCGAGCTTCGCCGGGAGCGACGACGTCTCCAGCGCGTTCTTGCGGCGCTGCAGCTCCTTGTGGGCCCGTGCGGCGACCCGGGTCCGCGCCGCGGAAGCCACCTTGTCCAGGATCGACTTGGCCTGCAGCTTGCCGGCCTTCTTGGTGGTGGTCAGCGCAGCCTTGAGCTCCTTGGACACGACCGAGGCCACGATCCGCGTGGCCGCCGACGTGCCCAGCACCTCCTTGGTCTGCCCCTCGAACTGCGGCTCCGCCAGCCGCACGGTCACCACGGCTGTCATGCCCTCGAGGACGTCGTCCTTGATGACGTCATCCTCGGCCGCGCGCAGCACCCGCTGGGAGCGAAGTGCCTCGTTGAGGGTCTTGGTCAGGGCGCGCTCGAAGCCCTGCAGGTGGGTGCCGCCCTTGGGCGTGGCGATGATGTTGACGAACGAGCGCACGATCGTGTCGTAGCCCGCTCCCCAGCGCAGCGCGATGTCGACAGTGAGCTCGCGCTGCACGTCCTGCGGCGTCATGTGGCCGTTGTCGTTTAGCACCGGCACCGTCTCGGTGAAGTGGCCGCTGCCCTGCAGTCGCAGCACGTCACTCACCGACTGGTCCGGCGCCAGGAACTCGCAGAACTCGCTGATGCCGCCGTCGAACCGGAACGTCTGCTCGGAGCTCTCGCCGCCCCGGGAGTCGCGCACGAGCAGCGTCAGACCGGGACAGAGGAACGCCGTCTGGCGCGCCCGGTTGTGCAGCTCATCGATCGACACCGTGGCGTCCTTGAGAAAGATCTGCGTGTCGGGCCAGTAGCGGATGCGGGTGCCGGTCTTCTTCCGGGCCACCTTGCCGACCACCTGCAGGCCGGACCGGCTCGTGAACACGGCACCGGGACCGTCCCCGCCGAATGCGCCGGGAGCGCCACGGCGGAAGCTCATGGCGTACGTCTTGCCGACCCGGTCGACCGCCACATCGAGCCGGGACGCCAGCGCGTTGACCACCGAGGCACCCACACCGTGCAGGCCGCCGGTCGCGGCGTAGGAGCCGCCGCCGAACTTCCCGCCCGCGTGCAGCCGGGTCATGACGACCTCGACGCCCGTCAGGCCGGTGCGCGGCTCGACGTCGACCGGGATCCCGCGACCGTCGTCGCGCACCTCGACCGAGCCGTCGGGGTGCAGGTCGATCTCGATGCGCGTGCAGTGACCGCCGAGGGCCTCGTCGACGGCGTTGTCGATGATCTCCCAGACGCAGTGCATGAGGCCACGGGAGTCGGTCGAGCCGATGTACATGCCCGGGCGCTTCCGGACCGCCTCCAGACCCTCCAGGACGAGCAGGTTGCGAGCGGTATAGGCGTCGGGCTCGAACGCGCCGTCACTGCGGGCGTGGAGGGTCTGGGTCACGTCTGGAGAGGCTACCGGTGAGGTCGGACCCGGCTCAGGCACCGCGCCGATCCGCCGAACGGGAGATTGCGACACGCCGTAACCCGACTGTGACGCGTGTCGCGTTCGTCCGTGCGTTGAGATGGGAACCTACATAACCGGGTCGGACGCCAAGAATTCGCTCAGGGTGAATCCAACCCATCGGCCAACGGGGAACGAACAACAGATGATTCACTGTTGAGACAAGAACATCATCCAAAGTGCACCACCGAACAGAGAGGGCGACGTGACTCCCACACTTGCCTCGCACCCTCCCCTGACAGCGGCCGACCGCTGCGACCGATGCGGCGCACATGCGTACATTCGCGTCACCATGCCCTCGGGCAGTGAGCTGACGTTCTGCGCGCACCACGGGCACGCCTACGAGAGCAGGCTGCGCGAGGTGTCGATCGGCTTCGAGGACCACAGCGACCGACTCGTGGACACCCCCGCGACGGCCCCTGCCGACGAGCACTGAACCCACCCGCCCCACCCGTACCGAGGACCCCCAGCCCACCGGGCTTGGGGGTCCTCGCGCGTCTGGGGGTGCATTCGCACCCCTCTCCTGGTGCAACGGCATCGAACGATGGCAGGTCGGTCATGACGATACGTACCGCCACCGATACAGCGGGTCACGTCATCACCCAACGGGAGAGTGAGATCCGTCATGTCTGCTGCGCGCCACCGTGACCCGTCGACCAGCTGGCTCCGCCGCCGCCGCCGCCGTGTTTTCCTGGACCTTCGCCCTGCTGCTGCCCGCGGGCGTCGGCCTCGCCCTGTGGTCGGCCACCGGCAGCGGCACCGGACCGGCGAAGGCCCGGACGGCTCAGGCTCTCGTCATGACGGCCGGATCGGCAGTCGCTGACCTCTACCCCGGCGCCACCGGCGACGTGCGCTTCTCGGTCGCCAACTCGAACCCCTATCCCGTCACGGTCACCAGCGGCACCGCGACCGCCATCACGACCGTCACCGGCGGCCTGGGAACTTGCGCCGCGACTGACTTCACGCTCGGGACCGGCTCGGTCGCCTCGACCGTCATCCCGGCCAACGGCAGCGCCAACGTGGTCCTGACCGGCGCCCTCACCATGAAGCTGGCCACCGGCGACGGCTGCCAGGGGGCCACGGTCAACGTCACCGCGACGCTCACCGGCACCCAGAGCTGAGCCGACCGGAGCTCTGCGGGGATCTCGTGCACGGTGTGCAGGGTCTGCTGAGCAGGGCGGGGCCGCTGATCTGCGGCGCCGCCCTGCTGCTGGGGACAGCCGTGCCGGCGGCGGCCGCTTGGGCGACAACGGGGACGGGTCAGGGCGCTGTCTCGGCCCGCACCATGCCCCAGGCCGCCGGCGCGACGGCGACGTGTCTGGGCGCAGGCTCGGTGCGGATCACCTGGTCCGCCTCGACCTTGGCCACGTCGTACACAGTTCAGCGGTCCGTCGCCGGCAGCGCGTGGACCACCCGCGGGACCGCCACCGGTCTGTCCTACGACGACCCGGTCGCAAGTGTGGTCGCCCTCAGCGTGCGGTGGCGGGTGATCGCCACCCGGACGTCCTGGTCGGGGCCGGCGTCGGACCCGACGGCAACCCGCACCGTCGGCAGCCTCAGCTGCGCCTGACCACCGCGCCCGACCTGACACGTGGTGCCTCCGGGGGGCATGCTCGTCCGCGATGGACGTCGACGACGCGGGCGATGTGCTCTACGGCCGGGTTCCGGCCGATTTCACGGCCGCCCGCGACGAGCTGGTCCGGGCGGCCCGTGCCGAGGGCGACCGGCCGGGGGCCACCGCGATCGCGGCGCTGCGCAAGCCGACCGTCACTGCCTGGCTGCTCAATCTGCTGGTCCGTCGACACCGGGCCGAGGTGGCGGCGTTCGTCGAGATCGGTCCTCAGCTGCGCGAGGCCAGCGCCGCAATGAGCGGCCCCGAGCTGCGCGAGCTCTCGACCCAGCGGCAGCGACTGGTCCGGGCGCTGGTCCAGCAGGCCCGCTCGGTGGGTACCGAGGTGGGACAGCGGGTCGGCGAGGAAGCCCTCCGAGGCGTCGAGGACACCCTGCACGCCGCGCTGGCCGACCCCGACGCCGCGGCCCAGCTGCTCGCCGGCCGGCTCACCCACCCGCTCCAACGGACGGGCTTCGAACCCGGTCGGGCTGCTGCTGCGAGCCGCCCGCCGCAACCACCTCCCGCCCGTACACGGGCCGGCCGCAACGCGAAGGCGGGCGGGGCCGACGAGAGAGTCGCTCGACGGGCCGAGCTCGAGGCGGAGCTGGCGCGGGCCTGGGCGGAGGCACGGGATGCCGCGGACGCCCGAGATGAGGCGGAGCGTGCGGCGAAGGACACCACCTCCCGACTCGCTGCCGCCGGCCGTGAGGTCGAGCGGCTGACGGGCGAGCGCGACCGGTTGCTGGCCGAGCTGGATCGCGTCGAGGGCGGGCTGTCGGCGGCCGAAGGGGGGCGCGCCGGAGCCCGCGAGACCGCCAACCGGGCTGCCCGCCGACACGAGGACGCCGAGTCGGCTGCCGACCTGGCGCGCCAGGCGGTGACTGCGCTGCAAGCGCGGCTCAACGACAAGTGAGGCCCGACTGTTGACCTTGGCCCCAGCGAGGGCTACCACTGAGCCATGAGACATCTTCCGGAGCGTCATCAGTCGATCGCGCCGCCGCCGGCCATCCTGGCGACGATCATCGCGATCGTGGCCCTGATGATCGTCGTCTACCTGGTCGTCGCCCTCGCCGCGAACTGAGAGCGGGAGCCGGCGCAGGCAGGTCGCGAAGCGCCGTAGCCGTGGCGCTGTCGCTTGCCACGGCGGTGTCCGGCTGCGCAGGCG
This sequence comes from Actinomycetes bacterium, assembly GCA_038246575.1. Classification (GTDB taxonomy): domain Bacteria; phylum Actinomycetota; class Actinomycetes; order JACCUZ01; family JACCUZ01; genus JACCUZ01. Next base: position 28,748 of record JBBRVU010000014.1, read on the forward strand.
TGCGACGTTGAGAGACTCCGGCATGGGCTTCTTCGCGGCGGGCGACCTCTGGATCGAGACGGTGTACGCCCGTCCGCCCGAGGGTGGCGAGGATCCCGCGATCCTCGCCCGCCTGACCCAGATGATCGACGACACCCCGGTCGGGGGTGAGATCCGCGCCACGATCTTCCGGCTCACCATGGAGCCGGTCCGGGACGCGCTCGTGGCTGCGAGCAACCGGGGAACCGCGGTCCACGTGGTTCACAACGGACGCGACGTGACCAACGAGGTGGCCGCCTCGCTCGCGCGCAGGCCGCCGATCGGCCTGGGCGACGGGCACCGCTGGTCGGGCCGGCCGTACGACCCCACCGGCCGATGCGTCGACTACGGGGCCGTCGCCACGGGACGGAACTCGGACCTGCACACCAAGCTGTTCCTCTTCTCCGAGACGCGCGACCCCTGCGGCGTTTCGCGCACGGATGTGTCCTGGTGGGGATCGGCGAACCTGAGCACCCACTCCGGCATGCAGAAGTCGAACAACGCCGTCGCGGTCTATGGCGACCGCGTGCTCTACGACCGCTTCCGAACGGAGTTGTGGGACCTCATGTGGCAAGGGGCCCATTTCGACGGGAACGACTTCTACAACGGGACCGCCGGCCGCGGAACATTCATGGGCAGCGCCGCCGGCAGGTCCAAGGTGTTCTGCTCCCCCGAGCAGGACACCGACCTGTGGGTCGGCCGCCTTGCGTCGGTGGTCGCGGACGCGAACACAAGGGTCGACATCGCCCACGTTCGTTTCACCGACAGCCGGGTCCAGGTCGCGCAGCAGCTAATCAGGATCCAGGACGGCGGTGCAACCGTACGGGTTGTCGTGGGAGCCGAGCCGGACTTCCTCGGCCCGCAGGTCAGGAGCATGCTGCTCGACGCCGGCATCGCCCTGCGCACGTCCAACATCCACGACAAGCTGGCGCTCGTGCAGTCCCGCTACGGCAGCTCGAGTCGTGTCCGCAAGATCGTTTTCAGCGGGTCGCACAACCTCAACCACGACGCGAACTATGTCAATGACGAGATCCTCGTGAAGACGTTCAACGACGACCTCTACGACGACATGCGCACCCGGCACTTCGAGCACGTGTGGTCAGCGGCCCAGCCGGTCGGCCGGGGCGACTGAGCAGCTGGCGGGCTGGCCTACTCGAGCACGAAGGTGACGAGCAGGTTCACCTTGTAGCCAGTGATTCGGCCGTCACTGATCTCGACCTCCTGCTCCTTGATCCACGCCGATTTCATGCCGCGCAACGTCTGGCCGGCGCGATCGACCGCAAGGTTGATCGCATCCTCGAAGCTGGTGTCCGACTTGGCGCTGATCTCTGAGATGCGAGCCACGGTTCCGGCCATGCCGACCTCCTCGGTCATCGCGAGACGTTGTGCCCCGCCGGTCCCAATTCCATCAGACCGTGGCGGGCTGCGCCATCCGCTGATTCCATCGGGCAGCCAGGTGCGCGGCGTGGTCCGAGCGAGCGGCCACGCCGCGCTGTACCTCCTGGAGTTGCTACGAGAGTGTCACAAGCTTCCACATGCCCATCATGAAGTGCGGCTTGCCGTTGAAGTAGTCGGGCCAGAAGCAGGCGAGGAAGTACTTGCCAGCGGGCAGGTCGTAGTCGAGCAACTGGCTCTTCCCCGGCGAGACGACTCCGCCTCCCGTCGAAGCCTTGAGCGCCCACTTGGGATCGCCTCGCGGCCCTGACTTGATGAACCGTCGGACCTTTGCGTTCGTCGTCGACGGCTTGACCCGCTGAAGCACCATGAAGTGCGGTTGATCGGATTGGTTGAGGAACTTCACCGTCCCCGACGCCGGCAGGTTCTTCGAGACTCCCCAGCCGAAGGTGAACGCGGTGTACTTAGCACTCGATGGGGTACGTCCTGCTTTTCCGACCGTGCCAACCAGGCTGAGCGGGGCTGCGGCGTCGCTGTTCTGGTCGATGGCCAGATAGTCGCCCGGGGGCAAAGTCACGACCATGTCTCCCGGGTGCTTCTTCTTCGCCTCGGCGCCACCCCGGAAGTCAACTCCGTTGTCGATCCGCTGCACGGCCGCGACGTCGCCCTCGAACGCGCTTCCGAAGTCCTGCTGCGCCTGCTCGGCCGTGTATCCGTTGCGGAAGCTCACGAACTGCAGGATGTGGTCACCAGAAGCCGTACCCACGCGGAAGTGGTAGCGGCCGGCCCGCAGCGTGGTGACGCCCTGGGTGGTCGAGGCACCGCCACCCTTGAAGGTGATGGCGCTGTCGCTCATGCGAACGTTGACCGTCTTGACCGACGCGGCCTCGGCGGGTGCCGCGGCAGTCACTGCAGCGGTGACGGCGAATAAGGCGGTCGCCGCCCCGGCCGCAACGGCCTTGGTGCGACGGGTCCTGATTGCCATGGTATAACCCCCTGACGATGTTGATCCGGCCGCCCGGAGACTAGACCCGTTGCGCCCCGCCGGACAGACCCAAACCGGACGTCTTTTTCCACCTGGCCGACATCGCCCCGCCGGGACGCGGCCTGTGTCACCATCGGGCCGTGCTGCGAGGACACCTGCGGCGCTTTGGCGTCGTCATCGCTCTGGTGGTCACTGCTCTCGCCTCCGCGGCGGCCAATGCGCCGGAGGTGGTCACGGCCAGGGCCGACACGATCGAGGTGAGCGACGCCCCGCCGACCGCAACCGTGCGCATCGATCCGGGCGCCGGCCTGGGTGGGTACGCCACCCCGAACGTCGAGGTGGCCAGGGGTGGAACCCTCAGCGTCATCAATCTGGACCGAAGCCGGCACTCGGTCACCTCAGACGACCGTGACGCGAGTGGCAACGCGTTGTTCGCGGTGGTCGTGAACCCTGGTGCCACCGCCTCGGTGGATGGTGTCGCGGCGTTGGCTCCGGGCCGGTACCCCTTCCACTGCATCTTCCACAGTGCCACCATGCGCGGGGTCCTGACGATCTCGGGCACCGGAGAGGGCGTCGAGCCTGCCCAGCTGTCCTTCGACCAGCCGCTGGTGCAACCGGCGACGCTGCGGACGTCAAGGATCCGCCTCCCGGTCACGAGGACGGGTGTGCGGATCATGCCGACCGGGCCGTTGACAAGCATGTGGACCTACGGCGGCAGCTACCCCGGCCCCACGATCGTGCGACCGGCGGGGAAGGACACCAAAATCACCCTGGCCAATCGGCTTCCGTCGCGTGCCAGTCTCTCGATGCACCTGCACGGCGACCACCACCGGTACCAAGACGATGGGCAGCCCACAAGGTTCCTGGTCAAGCATGGCAAATCCAGGACCTACGACTTCCCACTCGTTGACGGAGGTCGTCCCGAGCGCGCTGCCTTCCTCTGGTACCACGACCACCGCATGATGGCGACGACACGCAACAACTGGCTCGGCCTGCAAGGGATGTTCCTGATCACCGATGGCAGGACCAAGAAGCTCGGCCTGCCGAGCGGGCGGTACGACGTGCCGTTGATGGTCTCCGAGCGCAGCCTTGACGACAACAACCAGCTGGTGCCTGTCATGCATCACAAGACGCCGATGACCGGCCCGATGGCACCGCCGAACGACGCCACCGTCGGTGACCGCATCCTCGTCAACGGTCGCTTCGCGCCGTACCTCGAGGTCGCCACTCACCGTTACCGCCTCCGGCTGCTCAACTCGTCACCATTCACGGCGTACGACTTCGCGCTCTCGGACGGGCGTCCGTTCGTGCAGGTCGGCACCGGGAACGGGCTCCTGCCAAAGCCCGTCGTCCGCCAGGAGATCCTGCTCGGTCCGGCGCAGCGCGCCGATGTCGTCGTGGACTTCCGTGGCGAGCTGGGCACGGACGTCGTTCTGCAGAGCGTGCCGCGGCGCAATGCGCCTCCCGGGGCGGCTGGGTCGCCGCTCGCGCAGCTCATGCAGTTCCGGGTTCGCGGAGCGGTGTCCGACTCCAGCAGCCTGCCCGCCAAACTCCGTCCCGCGCCAGTGATGCGACAACCGAAGCGTGTGTCTGCGGTCTGGTCGGTCGGGCTGGCTAGAACCAGGGCTGGCACAGCCTGGACGTTCAATGGGAAACCGTTCGACCCCAAGACCGTCGTGCACAAGGTGGACAAGGACTCGACCCAGCTGTGGGAGCTCCGGAACGACACAAAGATGACCCACTTCGTGCACCTGCACGAGGAGCTCTGGCGCACGGTCCGGCGCGACGGCAGGGCACCGCCGCCCTGGGAACGCGGGGTCGAGGACACGTGGCGACTGGACCCAGGGGAACGCGTTCGCGTGATGGCGAAGTTCACCGACTACACCGGCGTCTTCATGGTCCACTGCCACATGCTCGACCACGAGGACGATGGGCTGATGGCGCAGTTCGCCGTCGTGAACCCCAGGACAGGCAGGCTGCCCACGGGATACAGGTACGACCCGGCGGGCGGACCCGCTGCGCGAGCACGACGGCTGTGACACCCTGCTCGACGCCTCAGGCCCGGCCGCGCGCGAGTCGGTAGACCATCACCTCCGTGACACTGGCCACGCTGGACTCGCCCAGGCCGGGGACCTCGTGCTGCGGGTCATCAACTTCACTTGACGACTTCCGCCAACGGGAGCACCGTGTCGGCAGTTCCCCGTGAAACGACGACAGGGGTGGTCTTGTGTTCCGATCACTAGCCGTCACCGCCGGCTTGGCCGGCCTGCTGCTCGGGATGGGCGCGCCGGTCGCGCAGGCGAAGGCGCCGATCGAGGTCAACCACTTCAACGTGACCTTCGACGACACGTTCTCCGACTGTGGTCTGGACCTGTACGGCTCCACGACCGTCCAGGGCACCAACACGATCCGCCCCGCTCCTGGGTCGAACCAGGCGTTCCTGAGCGCGAACCAGGTGCGAGGGGTCGACACGCTCTACCTGGACGCCGGCGAGGGCAAAAACCCGTCGGGTGACTTCGTCACCGTGGCGTTCCATGCCAGGTTCCTGGAGCAGAAGGCCACGCTGGTCACGGGCAGCGTGTACACGTTCCGCCAGGTCGAGAACGGGCAGTTCACGATGCGCTCCTCGAACGGCACCCGGCTGCTCCGCGGCAACTACCACGTCAAGATCACCCTGGTCTTCGACACCTTGGGCGACGGCGTGCCCGGCGGCATCGAGCTCAGCAGCGCCGAGGTCGTCCACGAGAACGCCAGTGGCGACTTCTGCGACACGCTGGTGGCTGTCCTCACCTGACCGCCACCGTCCTCGCCGAGGATCCGCCAGCAGCGCGGCTGCGGCCCCGTCGTCTGCGGCACCGTCCACGCCCGAGGCCCTCCCGCCGCAGATGGACGACCTCGATCCCCGGCCAAGGGGACGAGGATCCTGCAGGTGCCGAAGCCCGGCGGTCCGGAACGGGTGCCCTCGATTCGGCCGGCTTAAAGGGGCTGACGGGAGGTCGGGCCGCTGCTAGTTTCCGCGGTAGCGGATCGCCGCTCCCGACGAAAGGGCCTGTCATGGTCGGTCGTGCCTGGCGCCGCACAACGCTCGCCGCAGCTCTGGTTCTGGGTGCGTCGGTCGTCACCACCACCACCGGGCCGGCCGCCGCCGGCGCGACCGGAGGCCGCTGGACCCAGCTGTCGAGCGGCGCGGGTCTCGGCATCAGCAACGAGCCCGACGTGGCGCGCTTCGGGTCGAACCTCATCGTCACCTGGATGCAGGGCCACGACAGCAACACGTCCAGCCTCAAGACCAGGGTGGTCGGCGCCAACGCGCTGCCGACCGGGCCCGAGTCGACGGTGCTCACCTGGTCCTCGATCAGCTCGGACCCGGCTGTGTTCCTGCTCGGCGGGACGCCCACCATCGCGTTCGGCGGCCTGCGCAGCCTCGACACGACCGACCCCTACAACGGCCCGATGTCGTACGTACAGTCAGCCGACGGCGTCAGCTGGGCGCACGGCCCCGGCTCGTTGACCCAGTCCCGCTACGCCTACGGCGACTACGGCATCGGTGCGGTCGACGACGGGACCGGTCAGCCACTGGTCGCCCTCGCCGCGGCGAGCACCGACCACGTCACCGTGCACCACGGCATCGACGCGTCGGTGCCGGCGGCGGCACCGGACTCATACGGGACCCCGACCAGCGAGGCGCAGGCCGTCAGCCTGGCCCGCGACAGCGCAAGCGGAGCGGCGTACGCGCTCTGGTACACGGGGAGCTCCAACCCGGACAACGGCATCCACGCGCAGCAGGTCTGGCCGCAGCTGGGCGGGCTTCAGTCCGCACCGCTGTCCAGCGTGCAGTTCTCCGGTGCACCGACGTCGGTCCACCCGGGCCAGAACGTCGCCGTCGCAAACCGCATCGGTGGCGGGGTCTGGGCGGCGTACGGCTCCGGCTACCCGAGCCCGCACAAGCTGGTGCTGTGGCAGGTGGGCACCGGCAAACGGCTGGTGCTGACGCGACCAGGAGCCATCCAGTACGTCGGCATCAGCGCGGCACCCGGTGGGCGGATGTGGGTCTGGTGGGTCGAGGGCAACGCGGTCTTCGCGACCCGGACCAACCCTTCCGTCACCGCGGCCGGCGTCGTGCGCAGGGTCACCGCTCCCGGCGGCGCGTCACCGACTCGCACTGCGGGCGACGGCGCCTTGGGCCCGCTCGATGTCGTCGTCAACGCCCAACCCGGATCCGGCCAGGCCGGCATCTACACCACCCGCATCGTCGAGGGCTTGCGCGTCGGGGTCACACCGGCTCGGCGGTCGGCAGCCACCGGAGGCCGCGTGAAGGTGCTCGTCACCGACGCCGGGGTGCCGGTCCGCAACGCCAAGGTCAAGGTCGGCTCGGCCAAGAAGCACACCAACGCCAAGGGCCGGGTCAGCTTCGTGGTCGCGCGGCAGGCGAGGACCGGCCGCTGGGTCGTCAAGGCGACCGCCGGCGGCTACGCCCCCGGACGCGCCCATTTCCGGGTCGTGCGCTAGCCGCGCGTCGAGGCGGTGCCATGAGGACCCACGCCGTCGCGAGCCCAAGCGACTTCTACCTGGGTTCCATTCGACGCTGAAGCGTTCTTCGACTGAAACGCACCGGGCAGCAGTCGCGGCTAACGGCACTTCCTAGCGGTTGCGAACGGCACATCTCCTGCGCCCGGACCGGCGTTCGGTGGCACCTCGACCGGGTCGACGAAACGAGCGTTCAGTGACACCGATCGCGGCGCCGATGAGAAAGGCGCGCCGCAGTCGTCTGAGTACGGTCCGGTGAACGCGCGGCGCGCATCAAGGGAGCAACGAAATGAGACCACTTCGATACTCGATCAACGTCACGCTCGACGGCTGCTGCCACCACGAGGCAGGGCTCCCCCCGGACGAGGATTCGATGCGCTACTGGACCGCTAACATCGAACGAGCCGATGCCCTGCTCTTCGGCCGGGTGACCTACGAGATGATGGAGTCGGCGTGGCGGCAGCCGGCCACGGGCACGTGGCCCGACTGGATGGATGAGTGGGAGATCCCGTTCGCCGAGACCATCGACCGGGCGAAGAAGCACGTCGTATCGAGCACGCTGAGCGAGGTCGATTGGAATGCCGAGCTGGTGCGAGGCGATTTGGGGCAGGCGGTTCAGCGGCTCAAGCAGGAGCCAGGCGAGGGCCTGTTCGTGGGTGGCGTGACGCTCCCCCTGGCATTGGCAGATCTGGGACTGATCGACGAGTACGAGTTCCTTGTGCAACCGGTACTTGCCGGACACGGTCCGACATTGCTCGCCGGTCTGCGCAAGCGCATCCAGCTCGATCTCGTGGATCGCCATGAGTTCCGGTCGGGGACGGTCGCCCTGCTATGCCGGCCCACGCGAGTTGCGGCCTGACGTGATTCGTCCTGGCACGTTGGCCGCTGCCTCGCGACGGAACGACGCTCAGGGCAAGCCCCCGACGATGCGGTGTCCCAGAATGCGCGTCCCAAAACGCGCGCTGTGCAGCGCCCGGCTGCGTGGTCGGAGTGCCGGTCAGCGGCGCAAATAATGCCGGTTGCGGCCGAGCGGTGGCGGCGTTGCGCTGCTGATCACGGTGCCGCTGGTAGGCGGCCCAGGCCTTCTGACCGAGAAGGAGGACCACGGTGCGCCACACCCATCGCAGGATCATGACTGCTCGACTGCCCGGACGGAGCCCGCCGAAACGGGTCCGGATCGCCGCGGAGGCAACCCGGCAGCGATTCGGCCCTCACGGCCCCTCGCTCGCCCATCGGCGCGCACGGCCCGGTCGTGATGTCGCGAGCGGTCCGCTGCGCGGCCTCGGTAGTCATCTCTGGGCACAGCGGCACAACGTATGTAGCCGATGTCAGCTCCGTGCTCGGAGAGCCCTGTGTGCTCAAGGGCCTGAAGGACCGGAGATCGGGGGCGCCGTGGGCGGCGCCGAGGGACGCTCCGGTGTGGGCGGCCACTGGGTCGGGGTCCGGAGCAGAAAACGGCCGGGGACGGGGCGAACCCCCCATGGGTCCATGTCGAGGTAGGTCAAGCCGCACTCGTCGAGGCCCTCGCGGGCGAGGTAGCAGACCGCGACGAGGCCGTTGTGGCCGCTGCCCACGACGACGACGACGTCAGCCTCCCAGCAGGTGGGCCATCGACCGCGCGACGAACTCCTCACGCATCGCCTGCGTCGTGAGGCCCTCCGCACCGAAGCCGGTGTAGACCGTGTCCTCGGTGGTCACGCCCGCGCCCTCGGTGAACGCGCTCTGCGACCGCTCCCAGTCGTTGCTGTTAGCCGCGGAGCCCTCGGGCGGCCCGGTGACCGTCCAGCCACCGAGGTCGGACTCGAAGGACGTCTGAGCCACCTGCGAACCGTCGGCCGAGACCGTCACGTCGTCGAGGAAGACGCCGAGGCCCTGGGTGCCCCAGTCGCTGGCATAGGTGATGGACACCTCGACCTGCTGCCCGGCGTATGCGGACAGGTCGACGTCCCACTGCGTCCAGCCGCCCGACGTGCCCGACGCGGCGTTCCACTCGCCCGTCGTGCCAGTCGGCTCACAGTTCGGACCCTGGTAGTGATCGAGGAACGGGTGGAGCGTGTTCCAGCCCTCAGCGCAGCTGTCGCCGGGCTCCTGGGTTGTTTGCCCGTTCGCCTCCGGCAAAGTCGTCCAGTCGTCCTGGCCGACCGTGTGTGCCTCGACGAACAGGTAGTCCCAGTTCTCCTCGGTGCTGAACGAGGTCTGGAACGACAGGTTGCCGCTCGTGGCCCCGGTCAGGTCGACTGTCCGGGTGAGCCGCTTGTAGCTGACGTCGGCACGCTGGCTGGACAGGTACCACTCGCCGGTGAACGGGTCGTAGGGCGCCGCACCCGGTCGGTCCCACTCGATCGGGGCCGAACTGGAGAAAAGCGGGAACTCGTCGGGCGGCAGGAAGGACGACGTCGTGAGCAGGGACGCCGTGTGGTCCTGGTTGTCCGCCGAGTCGCCACCGTTGAAGGTGCCGGAGAACCCGGCGAAAGCACCCTCGTCGCCGGAGACCGGGAACGGGTTGAGATCGGCGTCGCTGCCCCCGTCGCTCACGTACTCGTAAGCGCCGAGGTAGTACTGGAGGAAGTCGTTGAGCAGCGGGATGCACGGGTAACTGCGGACCGTGCACTCGCCCTGCTCCTCCTCGAACGGGTTGTAGTAGTACACCCCGTCGGCTGCGGAGGCGAAGCTGGCGAACTTGCCCGTGTAGAGCAGCTTGCCGCCCTCGTTGAGGTAGTCGCGCACGGTCAGCTCCATGTCGAGTGCAAGCTCGGCAGCCGTGCCACCGGGCTGCCCCTGCTCACGCGGCACGACGTCGTCGCCGGTCTCCCACACCACGGCGTCGTAGTGGGACAGCACTCCCAGGTGGTGCGGCGCCGTGCGGCCGTTGACGTCCACGTCGTAGACGTCGGCGGAGTAGCCCGCTGCATCCAGGGCGGCGACATAGTCGTCCGCGTAGTGACCGGCGGTCCCGGACTGGGTCGGGCTGGCCCCAGTCACGTCCTCGGCGGCGAGCACCAGCACGTCCCCGCCGATGTCGTCGGCCACGGTGTAGGTGAACCGCTCGCTCGTGACACGGCCCTTCCCGGGGCGGACTCCGGAGAACCAGACCTTGACCCCGTCCCCGCGCCCGGCGCCGCGGACGGTGCCGCGGTACTCGGCGTAGTAGGTGTCGCCCTCGTCGCCGTAGCGCTCGCCACCGTTCCACTCGCTGACCTTGGCCCTCTGCGTCCGCCCACCATCGACGGAGTAGTTCAGCCGCAGGTTCCGCAGATCACGGCGCGCCGTGACCGCGACCGGCTGAGGGCTTCCGTGCGAGACCGTGAACGGGTCCGTGACGAACTCCCGCACCTTGAGCCCGACGGACGAGACGGGATCGTCCGGGTCCTGCGCCGACGTGGCCAGCGAGAGCGCGAAGGGGATGTTCTTCAGGAACTCCTCCTGCACGAGCTTCTCGTCGGCAGGGAAGTTGAAGCCACTGATGCAGTCAGCAGCCTCCCACTCGTCGTCCGGGTACTTGTTGCTGATCGTCTCGCAGGTCGACATCTCCGGGGTGTAGGCCAGCGTCCCGTACGTCTCGTGCACGTGCTCGGTCGTCTCGCCGTTGGTCGTGTAGAGCTCGGCGGAGATGTCGGGGTCGTACCCGGGGATCGCGGAGTTGTCGTCCGTCCCGGCGAGCGTCTCGTAGATCTCGTCGTCGGGCGTCGGCGTAGAGACCTGCCAACCGGTGCCGTACAGAAGCAGCTCAGCAGCAGAGTGGTAGTTGACCTGGTAGGCGAAGCCGATGCGTCTCATCAGCCCGTCGAGGGCCCTTGTCTCGGGCTCGGAGGCGGGCGACGGCCCGCGGTAGGTCTGGCTGGACGGCTCGGGAGACGAGCCCTCGTTGTCGTAGCCCCACTTTGTGGGGTAGTTGCGGTTGGGGTCGACGCCGTCGGCGTTGGTGATCGTGCCGTCCGCGTCATTGTCAGCGAGGTTCTTGCGCCAGAGCCGGTGGCCCTCGGTGAAGGTGTAGTCGTAGCCGTCCGGGTTGGACACCGGCAGGAACCACAGCTCCGTGGTGTTCACGATGTGCGTGAGCTTGGCGTCGGAGCCGTAGCCGTCGAGGAAGTGGTGCATCAGTCGCCGGGTCATCTCGGGGGTGATCCACTCGCGTGCGTGCTGCGCGCTGTTGTAGAGCACCGCCGGACGCTTGCCGTCCTTGAGCGCGCGAGCGTTCTTGGTCACCTTGAGCGCCAGGATCTCCTGGCCGTTCACGGACCGCCCGATGCTGACGAGCTTGGCGATCTTCGGGTGCCGCCGGGCAGTGTCCACAAGCTCGTCGCGGATGCCCCCCGGCTCGCTGTACGAGCGGAAAACCTCGTACCCCGCCGCGGCCTCCTGCGCCAGCGCCGTCGAGGCCTTCTTGCCGTTGACTCGCTTTACCGTCAGGTCGAACCCACGGTCCTGCAACTTTCGGCCCCGTCGCTCGTCCATGACCGCCTCGACCCGGACCTTGCCGTTGCGCAGCCTCCCGGTCGCGACGTCCTCGCGGTCCAGGCCTTCTGCAGCCAGGGAGTCGAGCTGCGCCGGCGTGAGCTCGCCGACGAACACCTCGAGCCCGCTGCCCCGATCCTTCGGTGCTGCGTTGGCCGTGGGCGCAGCCACAGCCAGGCTCGCGAACAGTGTGAAGCTGGCGAACAGTGCGACCTGAGCGCGCGATCGTGTGGGCATGAATGCCTCACTCTCGAGGTGACGACGCCGGGCAGTCGGTCGGGAGTCTTGTGCGGGACATGTCACAAGTCAACGGGTCCGACGGAAAACATGCAGGTCAGACGAGTGAGCAGAAGCCGTCAGGTCGCAAGCGCCGGAGGCCGTCAGCGTCGACCTTGACCGTCTGTGGGCTCTTCCGCTCGGCCCGCAGGTGCAGCTCCAGGAGGCCAGCAGCGCCGCCAGGTCGGGCGGGGCGGCGGCACACACAGCGCTAGCGTGACCAAGGGCGCTGGGCTCGGCAATCCCCTGCTGCGCGCACGTTTGCGCAGGTCAAGCGGGTTTCTGGCCCCTGACCGGCCCGACCTTAGTCCAGGTAGTCGCGCACTAGGGACGCATGAACGCTGTACGAAAGAGCGTCCCAATCTTGCAGATCACGAGCGTTGTGCGGCGAAATACCTTGCACTGAAGGAGACAAGCGCATGACCTACATCGACAGTACGCCGTCGACTACCCACCCGTGCCCCGACTGGTGCACGCTGCCGGCCGGACACGGCGTGGACGGGACCACCCGCGACGGGACCGTGATCCGCAGCCATGAGCGCGCGGTTGCACGGATGGAGTACCCGCACACCATCCCCGGCGCCATGAAGGGGATCACCCACAGCTGGTGGGTCGCCATCGTTCGCAGCGACATGCTGCAGACCGACGACGGTCCTGTGATCGAGGTCGAGCCCGTCACCATCACGGTCAGCATCTGCGACGGCGACAACTGGACCGCCCCGCAGGCCCGCCAGCTCGCCGCTGCCCTGCTCGACGCCGCGGACGAGTGGGACGAGATCACCGGGGCGGCGCTGCGGTGAAGCTGAGAGTGCTCCAAGGGAGCGGCCCGACCGGGGCCAGCGTCCGCATCGTCCGCACGGAGCGCCTCACCGACGACGACGACGAGGCGTTCTGCCAGATGGTCGACGCCGACATGACCGTGACGATCCTCGAGCACCATCTCACCGCAGAAGGGGCGCGGGTGCTTGAGGAACTGCTGAGCGGCATTCTCAGCGCCCATTGGGTGCGCCGGCCACGACCCAGCCTCATCGTGGACAACGGCATGTTGGAGCGGGTGGCGAGACGCAGGGCCGCGGAGCCTCCGTGGCTCCGGGCTGCACAGCACCGCGCCTGATGCCGAAGGCTGTGGTTACAGCCTCATCCGATCGCGGGGGGTGGGGCGGGGGGGGCCCCGCCCCGGGGGGGCGCGGCGGCCCGGGGGGGGGGGGGGCGGGGGGGGCCCGGGGCGGACC
>JBBRVU010000015.1:0-40402 GCA_038246575.1 Actinomycetes bacterium
GGAGAACTGCTCCGCGAGCTCGTCCTCAACCCCGCCAAGGACTACCAACCACAAGCCAAACCGTGAACGATGTCGCAGGACACCTGTGAACGGTGTCCCGCGACATCACAGTGGTCGGGACGACAGGATTTGAACCTGCGACCCCTTGACCCCCAGTCAAGTGCGCTACCAAGCTGCGCCACGTCCCGATCGCCCAGGCGTCGCCGGGGCAGGTCCAACCCTAGCGCAGCGGAGGCACCTGCCGACCCGGTCGCTGCCGGCCCCGGGCGTACGAACTGGCAGCGCCGACCCGGCCGCGCTCTCGGGCGGACCAGCAGGAGGCTCCGCCTGCCGACGGTCACGCCGTCGACCACCCTCCTGCCGAACGTGGTCGATTGCGGGGGGGCGGGGAGAGGGGGGCGGCGGGGGTCAGAGGTGGCGCTGATAGGCGGTGGCGGTGGCGAGAACCTGGTAGCCGAGGGCCTCGTTCACCGCGATCATGTGGTCGTTGGAGCAGGCGTTCCACGTGTCCAAGGTCCGTAGCTGCGGCTCCTCCTCGGCCAGCCAGCCCAGCATCACCGACTTGAGCCAGAGCCCGAGCCGGTGACCTCGGTGGGCCGCGAGCACGCTGGTGTCGAACTGCTGCGCGTAGTGCGGCTGCTCGCTCTCGACGCCGACCACGGTGTGCCCGGCGAGCACGCCGGTCGACCGGTGGCGGGAGACGAGGTGATAGATCCGCCGCCCGTGCGCTTCCTGCGCGGCGTGGAAGGCGTGGAAGCGCTCGGCGCTGAACACCTCGTCCTCGAGGTCGAGGTCGTCCAGCGGTGCGTCGTTGATGGCACCGAGCAGCTCGACCAACGCCGGCATCACGTCGTCGGGCACCTCGGCCGACATCCGCACCAGCTCGTAGTCCGATGCAGCCACCGCCGCGGCCGAGGCGGCCAGTCCGTCGACGAAGCCACGCGACAGGGCCGGTAGATCCTGCCGGCGCTGCGCGGACTCGGTCGCCTTCTCCAGACCGACCGCTGCGCCGAAGCCTTGCGTCGCCGCGCTGTCGTAGCTCTCGGCCATGACCAGCGTGCGTCCCTGCGCCCGGATCTGCGCGACTCCGGCGTCGTGCAGCCCTCGGCCGATGCCGCGCCGGCGAGCGGCCGGGTCGACCGTGATGTCGAGATAGCCAAGGTGTGTGTTGTCCCGGAAGGGCAGCGACACCTCGAGCACGCCGACCACCCGGTCCGACGCGTCGCGGGTGATGAACGCCTCCGGCGGGTCACCGTCCCAGCCGTGCCGGATGCGGGCCGCGAAGGACCGCGCGGTCACTGGGGTCTCGTGCGGGTAGTCGACCTGTCGCACGGCCTCGAAGAGCGCGAGCACTCCGTCGAGCTCGCGCCGTCCCAGGTTGGCCGGGTCCAGCCGCTCCAGAGTGGTCAGGGTCATCAGACTATGAAAGACCCGGTGGGGCCGGGGGCGCGACGTGTTTTCCCTAGGGCGCGTGTTTAGATCGGGACTCCGTTGGCAGGAGGTGGCTCGTGGGAGCACGGACGTTCATCGAGAGCTGGCCGGTCTACCGCCAGCTCACCGGCACCGACCCGCTCGGCCGCGGTTCGGCCGCCAAGTCCGCCGCCAGTGACAGCCTTCGACCACGTACGCAGGACGCCGACCGTGTCGTCAGGTCGATCTGCCCCTACTGCGCAGTCGGCTGCGGACAGCAGATCTTCGTCAAGGACGGCGCCGTCACCCAGATCGAGGGAGACCCGGACTCGCCGGTGTCGCGCGGCCGGCTCTGCCCCAAGGGCTCGGCGAGCAAGACCCTGGTCACCTCGCCCAGCAGGGTCACGACGGTTCGCTACCGGCGCCCGCACGGCGCCGACTGGGAGGACCTCGACCTCGACACGGCGATGGACATGATCACCGACCGCGTGCTGGCCACCCGGCGCCAGTTCTGGCAGGACACGGACGAGCAGGGCCGCGTCCTGCGCCGCACGATGGGCCTTGCGAGCCTTGGAGGAGCGACCCTCGACAACGAGGAGAACTACCTCATGAAGAAGCTCTACACGGCCATGGGCGCGATCCAGGTCGAGAACCAGGCGCGGATATGACACTCCGCCACCGTCCCCGGTCTGGGGACCTCGTTCGGTCGCGGCGGCGCCACGACGTTCCAGCAGGACCTGCAGAACTCTGACTGCATCGTCATCCAGGGTTCCAACATGGCCGAGTGCCACCCGGTCGGCTTCCAGTGGGTGATGGAGGCGAAGGCCCGCGGTGCGAAGGTCATCCACATCGACCCGCGGTTCACGCGGACCAGTGCGCTCGCCGACCAGCACGTGCCCCTGCGCGCTGGTTCTGACATCGCGTTCCTCGGCGGCCTGATCAACCACGTCCTGGAGAACGACAAGTTCTTCCGGGACTACGTCGTGGCCTACACGAACGCGCCGGCCATCCTGTCCGAGGACTTCCGCGACACCGAGGACCTCGACGGCCTGTTCTCCGGCTACGACCCCGACGGCCGCAGCTACGACACGGACAGCTGGCAGTACGAGGGTGTCACCACCCCGGCCGCAGCGGGGCAGCGTGACTCCGGGTCGCCGCAGGCACAGAAGCAGTCCGCGCAAGGCGAACGCACCGGCTCCGGAGGCGCCAGCGTGGCGGCGAAACCGAAGCTGGACGAGACCCTGCAGCACCCCCGGTCCGTCTTCCAGGTGCTCAAGCGGCACTTCGCGCGCTACACCCCGGAGATGGTCGCCGAGGTCTGCGGCGTGACACCCGAGCAATTCCTCGCCGTGGCCGAGGCGATGGCCGACAACAGCGGTCGCGAGCGGACGACGGCCCTGGTCTACTCCGTCGGGTGGACCCACCACTCGGTCGGCGTGCAGTACATCCGCACGGCCGCCATCCTGCAGACGCTGTTGGGCAACATGGGCCGTCCCGGCGGCGGCATTCTTGCCCTGCGCGGGCACGCGAGCATCCAGGGCTCCACCGACATCCCGACGTTGTTCAACATCCTGCCCGGCTACATCCCGATGCCGCACGCGCACCACCACCAGGATCTCGACTCCTTCGTCGAGGCCGATTCCGGCAAGACCGGCTTCTGGGGCAACATGCGCTCCTACGCCGTGAGCCTGCTGAAGGCGTACTGGGGTGATGCCGCCACCGCCGAGAATGACTTCTGCTTCGACTACCTGCCGCGGCTGACCGGGAACCACGGCACCTACCAGACCGTGCACGACCAGATCGCCGGCACCGTGAAGGGCTACTTCCTCGTCGGGGAGAACCCGGCCGTGGGGTCCGCGAACGCCAAGATGCAGCGGCTCGGCCTGGCCAACCTCGACTGGCTCGTGGTGCGTGACCTGCAGATGATCGAGTCGGCGACGTTCTGGAAGGACGGCCCGGAGATCGAGACCGGGGAGATGCGCACGGCCGACATCGCGACCGAGGTGTTCGTGCTCCCGGCTGCGGCGCACACAGAGAAGGACGGAACCTTCACCAACACCCAGCGGATGCTTCAGTGGCACCACAAGGCGGTCGAGCCCCCGGCCGACGCGCGCAGCGAGCTGTGGTTCTACTACCACCTCGGTCTGCGCATCAGAGCAAAGCTCGAGGGGTCGACCGATCCCCGTGACCGCCCACTGCTGGACCTGGCGTGGGACTACCCGACGCATGGCGCGGACGAGGAGCCGTCGGCGGAGTCGGTGCTGCGCGAGATCAATGGCTGGGGCGCGGACGGGTCGGCGTTGTCGTCCTACACGGAGCTCAAAGACGACGGCTCAACCACCTGCGGCTGCTGGATCTACAGCGGGGTCTACGCCGACGAGGTCAACCAGGCCGCGCGGCGCAAGCCGGGGCAAGACCAGTCCTGGGTCGCCCCCGAGTGGGGCTGGGCGTGGCCGGCGAACCGGCGAATCCTCTACAACCGCGCGTCCGCGGACCCCGAGGGCCGGCCGTGGAGCGAGCGCAAGGCCTACGTCTGGTGGGACGAGGACCAGGGGAAGTGGACAGGGCACGACGTCCCCGACTTCGAGGTGGACAAGCGACCGGACTTCGCGCCAGCGGAGGGCGCGACGGCGCAGGCCGCGCTGTCGGGCACCGACGCGTTCATCATGCAGACCGACGGCAAGGCGTGGCTGTTCGCCCCGAGCGGTCTGGCCGACGGACCGTTGCCCGCGCACTACGAGCCGGTCGAGTCGCCCGTGGTCAACCCGCTCTACGCCCAGCAGAGCAACCCGGCCCACGAGCACACCGACGCGCCGTACAACCGGATGCACCCACCGCCGGGGATGCCCGGCAACGAGGTCTACCCGTACGTCTTCACGACCTACCGGCTCACCGAGCACCACACGGCCGGGGCCATGAGCCGCTCGCTGCCCTACCTCAACGAGCTGCAGCCGGAGTTCTTCTGCGAGATCTCGCCGGAGCTGGCGGCGGAGCGCGGGCTCGACCACCTGGGGTGGGCGACGATCATCTCGGCGCGCAACGCCATCGAGGCCAGGGTGCTGGTCACCGAACGGGTCCGTCCGCTGCGCGTCGCCGGCAAGGTCGTGCACCAGATCGGCCTGCCCTACCACTGGGGTCCGAACATGCTCTCCCGCGGCGACGCCGCCAATGAGCTGTTCGGAGCCAGCCTCGACCCCAACGTGCACATCCAGGAGAGCAAGGTCGCCACCTGCGACATCCAGCCCGGCCGCCGGCCCCGCGGTCCGGCGCTGGTCGAGCTGGTCAACACCTACCGCACCCGAGCAGGGATCGAGCCGTGACGACGACCGACGACGAGTTCGTGTCCGCTGCCGTCACCGAGCCCGGCGTTCCGCGGATGGGCTTCTTCACCGACACCAGCGTGTGCATCGGCTGCAAGGCGTGCGAGGTCGCGTGCAAGGAGTGGAACGCCGTCCCCGACGACGGCATGACCCTCAGCGGCATGTCCTACGACAACACGGTGGAGCTCGGGGCGAGCACCTGGCGGCACGTGGCCTTCGTCGAGCAGGTCAAGCCGTCGACCCCCGCCGTCGACCTCGGCATGCCGGGGGCCGGTCCTCCTGTGTCGCCACAGGGCGCCACCGAGCCGGACCGGGAGATGCGCTGGCTGATGTCTTCGGACGTGTGCAAGCACTGCACGCACTCCGCCTGCTTGGACGTGTGCCCGACCGGGTCGCTGTTCCGCACCGAGTTCGGCACCGTCGTGGTGCAGCAGGACATCTGCAACGGCTGCGGCTACTGCGTCCCGGCCTGCCCGTACGGCGTGATCGACCTGCGTCCGGGCGACGGCCGGGCATTCAAGTGCACCCTGTGCTACGACCGGCTCGGTGTCGGCCTGGAGCCGGCGTGCGCCAAGGCGTGCCCGACCAACTCGATCCAGTTCGGTCCGCTCGACGAGCTGCGCGAGGCCGCGGACCTACGGCTGGCGCAGCTGCACGCCAACGGAGTCGAGGAAGCGCAGCTCTACGGTCGGGACCCCGACGACGGCGTCGGTGGGGACGGCGCGTTCTTCCTGCTTCTCGACGAGCCCGAGGTCTACGGCCTGCCGCCCGACCCGGTCGTCACCACGCGGGACCTGCCCGCGATGTGGCGCCACGCGGCCGCAGCCGCAGGTGCGCTGGCGGGCGCGATCGCCCTGTCGTTCGTCGGTGCTCGTCGTGGCTAAGAACCGAGGCGGTCGCTCGCGCGACGGAGCTGCGATGGTGCCGGAGGCGACCTTCGACTCCTACTACGGCCGACAGATCCTCAAGACCCCGACCTGGAAGGTGCCCGACGTCCCGGCCTACCTCACCCTCGGCGGGGTGGCCGGCAGCTCGGCGGTCATCGCCGTTGCGGCCGAGCTGACCGGGCGTCGCGAGCTGGCACGGGTCGCGCGGCGGAACGCCGCCCTCGGCGCCGCCTCAGGGACCGTGGCGCTGGTCCACGACCTGGGCCGGCCGAGCAGGTTCCTCAACATGCTGCGGGTGTTCAAGCCCACGTCACCTCTGTCGGTCGGCTCCTGGATCCTTGCCCCCTTCTCCGGCTTGGCCGTCGCGGCCGCGGCGTCTGACCTGGCCGGGAGGCTGCCGAGACTCGGCCAGGCTGCGGGAGCCGGCGCCGCCGTCCTCGGTCCGCCGCTGGCGACGTACACCGCCGTGCTGTTCTCCAACACCGCGGTGCCCGCCTGGCACGAGGCCTACCCCGAGCTGCCGTTCGTGTTCGCCGGCAGCGCGCTGGCTGCGGGCGCGGGGGCGGCGCTGCTCGCCTCGCCGGTCGCTCAGTGCGCGCCGGTGCGGCGCGCCGTGGTGCTGGGCGCTGCCGCCGAGCTGGCGGCCTCGCACCGGATCGAGACCCGGCTCGAGCTGGTCGGGGAGCCGTACCGCGAGCCCGGTCGCGCCCGCACGATGCTGCAGGCCGGACGCGCCCTCACCGGTGTCGGCGTGGCGGCCGCGCTGCTCGGACGGCGGAGCCGGGCACTGTCGATCGTGTCCGGGGTCAGCCTGCTCAGCGCCTCCTTCCTCACCCGCTTCGGCATCTTCGAGGCAGGCCTCGCCTCGGCGCGGGACCCGAAGTACACGGTGATCCCGCAGCGGGAACGGGTCGCCGCACGCCAGGCCGCCAGCGCGCGGTGACCATGGCGTCCGCTGCGGGAGTCGTGCTCGCGGGCGGTCGGTCGCTGCGGATGGGCAGCGACAAGGCGGCCGTGCCTTGGGGCGGCACGACGTTGGTCGGTCGCACGTGCGAGGTTCTTGCCGCCGCCGGCCTGGACCCCGTCGTCGTCGTCTCGGCGGCCGGGCAACCACTGCCGGGTCTGCCGTCGGGAGTCGAGGTGTGCGAGGACCCGCAGCCCGACCTCGGTCCGGTGGCGGCCCTCGCGTCCGGACTGCTCGCGGTGGGCAATCGAGCCCCGATCTCGTACGTCGTCGCCACCGACCTGCCGCTGCTCGACGCGGCCGTCGTCCGGCGTACGGTCGCCGAGCTGGTCGCCGAGCTGGTCGCCGACCCTGGTTGCGAGGTCGTGGTGCCGATGGTGGCCGATCACCCGCAGCTGCTCGCCGCGGCCTACCGGACGGCGCTGGCCGCGCCGGTCGCCGAGGCGCTGGCCGCGGGGGAGCAGCGACTACGTGCGGTCGTGGGTGCGTTCGCGGTGCGGTGGCTGTCCGAGGACCAGCTGCTCGACGACCCGATCGTCCGGTCGGCCGACCCGTTGCTCACGTCCTACACCAACGTCAACGATCCGGGTGACCTCGCACGCGCTCGGGACGCGTATAGAGATTGAACCCGTTCGGGCGGACGAACCCGGCCAGCGTCATGCCGTGCTCCTCGGCCAGGTCCGCGGCCAGGCTCGAGGGAGCCGAGACCGCCGAGAGGACCGGCACCCCGGCGATCGCGGCCTTCTGGACGAGCTCGAACGACGCCCGTCCGCTCACCTGCAGGATGTGCCCGGTCAGGGGCAGCCGTTGTTCGCGCAGCGCCCACCCCACGACCTTGTCGACCGCGTTGTGCCGACCGACGTCCTCCCGCGCGCACAACAGCTCTCCGGCGGCGGTGAACAAGCCGGCCGCGTGCAAGCCACCGGTCCGCTCGAAGACTGCCTGCGCAGCCCGCAGCCGGTCGGGCAGCAGTCCGAGCACGTCCTGGTCCACCTCGGTGTCATCGGCCGACACGACGTACGGGCTGGGAACCTTGAGGGCATCCAGCGACGCGGACCCGCACACCCCGCAGGCGCTGCTCGTCCAGGTGCGCCGCTGCGGACGGCGGGTTTCCACGTCCGCCGCGAGGGCGAGCTCGATCACGTTGTAGGTCTGGTGGCCCTCGTCGTCCAGGCCCGGACAGTACGACGCGCTGACCACGTCCTCGCGTCGGCGCACGATCCCCTCCGACACCAACCAGCCGTGGACGAGGTCGATGTCGTCCCCGGGCGTGCGCATCGTGACGTTGAGGACCTCGTTGCCGAGGCGCAGCTCGAGCGGCTCCTCGACCGCCAGCGTGTCGGGCCGGGTCGTGGTGGCCCGGTCGTTGCGGACGCGCACGACCCGTCGGCGTGCAGTGACCCTGCCCATCAGCTGACGACCACCGTGACGCTGTCGATCTGCGGGACGAGCTCGCCCACGACGGGATAGCCGGGCACCTCGCCAACGACGAGCAGCCCGCCCGAGGTCTGGGCGTCGGCGAGCAGCAAGGCCTCGTCCTCGCTGACCCGGAGGTCGGTCGAGGGCCGCACCCAGTCGAGGTTGCGGCGGGTCCCGCCACTGACGTGGCCGTCGCGCAGGGCGTCGCGGGCGCCGTCGAGGTAGGGCACCGCCGAGCTGTCGATGATCGCGGTGACGCCACTGGCTCTGGCCAACTTGTGCAGGTGCCCGAGGAGTCCGAAACCGGTGATGTCGGTCGCCGCGCGGGCACCAGACTCCAGAGCGGCTGCCGCCGCGTCCCGGTTGAGCTCCGCCATGGTCTCGACGGCGTGGGGGAAGACCTCACCCGTGGCCTTGTGGCGGGTGTTGAGCACGCCGATGCCGAGGGGCTTGGTCAGGGTGAGCGGAAGACCTGCTCGACCGGCGTCGTTGCGCAGCAAGCGGTCCGGGTCGGCCAGTCCCGTCACGGCCATTCCGTACTTCGGCTCCGGGTCGTCGACACTGTGGCCGCCACCGACGTGGCAGCCGGCGAGCCCTGCCACCTCCAGGCCGCCGCGCAACACCTCCCGGGCGAGCTCGAACGGGAGGACGTCGCGCGGCCAGGCCAGCAGGTTGACCGCGACAACGGGTTCGCCGCCCATGGCGTAGATGTCGGAGAGGGCGTTCGCTGCGGCGATGCGGCCCCAGTCGAAGGGGTCGTCGACGACGGGGGTGAAGAAGTCGGCGGTCGCGACGACGGCACGACCGCCGTGGATCCGGACGACAGCCGCGTCATCGCCGGTCGCGAGACCGACCACCAGGTCGGGGTCGTCGAACGGTGGGAGCAGTCCGGCGAGCACCGCCTCGAGCTCGCCCGGGGGGATCTTGCAGGCGCAGCCGCCGCCATGGGCGTACTGCGTGAGGCGCAATCGCTCGGTCGTTCGCTCCGACGTCGTCACCTGTCCGACGATATGTCGGGACCGGGCTAGCCTGTCGGCCGGGCGCAAGCCTGGGAGGTGTCTGGGGTCTGGTGGCCCCCGCGGTCTTCAACACCGACGTGGCCGAGGTTCTCGGCCAGGCGGGTTCGATTCCCGTCCACCTCCGCCATCGGCTCCGGGCTCCGGGCTGCGACCGTCACCCGTGGCGGTGGGCGACGGTCGGGCTCGAGCCGCGCCGTACAGTGCCCTGATGGCTGCCGACGTCACGCCCGCCGCGCCACCCGCGGCCGTCGACCCGCGGCGGGCCGTCCCACGCACCGACGCGGTGCTGGCGGATGTCCGCATCGCGGAGCCGGTGGAGCGCCTTGGTCGGGACCGGGTCAAGTCCGAGATCGGGCGGGCTCAGGACGAGGTCCGCCAAGGGTCCCTTGCGGCCGGTGACCTCGTCGCCCGCGTGCTGCACGGGCTGCCCACCGGAGCCGGGTCGCTGCGCCCGGTGCTCAACGCCACCGGCGTCGTGCTGCACACCAACCTCGGTCGGGCGCCGCTCTCCGAGGCGGCCGTCGACGCGGTCGTGGCCGCCGGCGGGACCACCGACGTGGAGCTCGACCTGCGCACCGGACGCCGGGCGCCGCGCGGGGCTGCGGCGATGGCGGCACTGCGGGCGGCCGTCCCCGAGGCGGGGGGCGTGCACGTGGTCAACAACGGCGCCGCCGCACTGCTGCTGGCGGCCATCGCGATGGCCCAGGGTCGCGAGATCGTCGTGAGCCGCGGCGAGCTGGTGGAGATCGGCGACGGGTTCCGGCTGCCCGACCTGCTGGCCAGCACCGGCGCCAGGCTGCGCGAAGTGGGGACCACGAACCGGACGACTCTGCGCGACTACTCCGTCGCGATCACCGCCGAGACGGGATTCGTGCTCAAGGTCCATCCGTCGAACTTCGTCGTCACCGGGTTCACCGCCGACGTGGCGGTGTCCGAGCTTGCGAGCCTCGGCGTGCCGGTCGTGGTGGACATCGGCTCGGGTCTGCTGCGGCCCGAACCGGTGCTCCCGGACGAGCCGGACGCGACGACGGCGCTGCGATCCGGTGCCGACCTGGTGACCGCGAGCGGCGACAAGCTGCTCGGTGGTCCGCAGGCAGGATTGCTGCTGGGCGATGCCGACCTCGTTGACGAGCTCCGCCGGCACCCGGCCGCTCGTGCCCTGCGCGTCGACAAGCTGACTCTCGCCGCGCTCGAAGCGACCCTCACCGACCCGCGAACTCCCACGAGGAGTGCGTTGCGGGCCGACGTCGGTGCGCTGCGGGATCGGGCCGGCGCGCTGGTGGCCGGTCTGGTGCTGGCCGGGGTGCCCGCCGAGGTCGTGCCCACCGAGTCCGTCGTCGGCGGCGGGGGTGCGCCGGGCATGCGGCTGCCCAGCGCCGCGGTCGCCGTTGCCGACGACCTCGCCGAGGCACTGCGACTGGGCGAGCCCGCCGTGCTCGGCCGGATCGAGCGAGGTCGCCTGCTGCTCGACCTGCGCTGTGTCGACCCCGCGCGCGACGGTGACCTGCGCGACGCCCTCATCCGCGCCGCGCGCGGCTGACCCGCCACAGCCGATGCACGTCCTCGCCACCGCCGGCCATGTCGACCACGGCAAGTCATCCCTCGTCCGGGCGCTCACCGGGATGGAGCCCGACAGGTGGGCGGAGGAGCGGCGGCGAGGCATGACCCTCGACCTCGGGTTCGCGTGGACGCGGATCGGCGCGGACACGCTGGCCTTCGTCGACGTCCCAGGTCATGAGCGGTTCGTCTCCACGATGCTGGCCGGGGCAGGGCCGGTGCCCGCGGCCCTGATCGTCGTGGCGGCCGACGAGGGCTGGATGCCACAGACCGCTGAGCATGTAGCCGCATTGGACGCTCTCGACGTTCGGCATGCCGTCGTCGCGGTGAGCCGCAGCGACCTGTCCGATCCCGGACCGGTGGTCGCCGACGTCACCGAGAGGCTCGGGCACACGGTCATCGCACCGTCTGCGGTCGTGCCGGTCAGCGTGGTCACCGGCGCCGGACTGGACCAGCTGCGCTCGTCGCTGGGCACGATGGTGGCGGCGTTGCCGGACCCCGATGTCACCGCCCCGGTGCGCCTATGGGTCGACCGCGCGTTCACGATCCGCGGGTCGGGGACGGTGGTCACCGGCACCCTTCCCAGCGGGACGCTGCATGCCGGCGACGAGGTAGAGCTCGGCTTCCGGTCGGTCCGGGTGCGGGCGTTGCAGTCGCTGGGTGAGCCGGTGACGGTGGCGGCTGCCGTGGCGAGGGTGGCGGTGAACCTGCGGGGCGTCGAGCCCTCGGACATACGCCGCGGCGACGCACTGGTGACTCCGGACGCTTGGCCCCTGACCGAGACGGTGGACGTGCGACTCACGGTGAGCGACGTCCCGACCCGGCTGACCCTGCACCTGGGGTCAGCGGCGGTGCCGGTGCAGGTCCGCCGCCTGGCCGGCGACCTGGTGCGACTGCGACTTCGGCGAGGGTTGCCCCTGCAGGCCGGGGACCGCGGTCTGCTCCGCGATCCTGGCCAGCACCTGGTCGTCGCCGGCGTGACCGTCCTCGACGCCGACCCACCGCCGCTGCAGGGCCGGGGGGCCGCGGCCGGTCGCGGCCGCGACCTGGCCCGTCCGGACGCGGCCGCCGCGGTTGCGGCCCGAACCGAGCTGGACCGCCGGGCCCGGCTGGTGGCGCTGGTCGCCGAGCACGCCCGGGTCCGTCCGCTCGAGACCGGACCGGTCGTGACGGTGGTCTGTCGGGAGCTGGGTGTTCCCCACGAGGCGGACCTCTCGACGCTGGTCGAACCACCCCTGCTGGTGCACGGTGGCCGTGTCGTCGACACGAGCCGGCCACTGCTCCCCGCAGCAGTCACGACCGCGGTGGAGTGCGTACGGCAGGATCTCGAGCAGGCGCCGTTCAGCGCCCCCGACGCCGACCGGTTGGCCAGCCTGGGTCTCGGCTCGAGAGAGCTGGCTGCCGCCGAACGGGTCGGCGCGCTGCTCCGCGTGGCACCAGGAGTCGTCCTTCTGCCTGATGCCGACATGCACGCCGCCGAGCTGCTGGCCGCCCTGCCGGGGCCGTTCACTGTCAGCCAGGCGCGAGCCGCGCTGGGGACCACCCGCCGGGTCGCCGTGCCCCTCCTCGAGCTGCTCGACCGCCGAGGGCTGACTCGGCGGGGATCCGACGACCGTCGGGAGCTGCTCCCCGGGACGGGCGACTAGGGTCAGGGGACAGGCGCGACCCGGCCAACCGGGAGGAGTTCACGGGCAGTGCGGGCACAGGAGCACGACCTCGGCGGCGAGACGACACAGACCGACCGAGTGGTGACCCTCCCGAACGCCCTGAGCTTGCTTCGGCTGCTCGGCGTTCCCCTGTTCCTGTGGCTGGTGCTCACCGAACGCGACGGCTTCGCGATCGCCGTGCTTGCCGTGAGCGGCGTGACCGACTGGCTGGACGGGAAGATCGCGCGCGCCTGGAACCAGACATCCAAGGTCGGGGCGCTGCTGGACCCGGCGGCTGACCGGCTCTACATCCTGGCCACGCTCATCGGGCTCACCGCGCGCGACATCGTCCCGCTGTGGCTGACGGTGGCGCTCGTGGGTCGTGACGTGGTCCTCGGCGCCTTCCTGCCGGTGCTGAGGCGCTTCGGCTACGGCCCGCTGCCGGTGCACTACCTCGGCAAGGCGGCCACGTTCAACCTCCTCGCCGGGTTTCCGCTGCTGCTGCTCGGTGACGGCGACAGCCTGGTAGCGCAGGTGGCCCACTCCTTCGGGTGGGCGTTCGCCATCTGGGGTACGACCCTGTACTGGTGGGCAGGGATCCTCTACGTGATCCAGGTGCGCCAGCTGGTGACCGCGGCACGGGCCGAGGCACCGAGCGGATCGGGCGACGTGAGCACGGGGAGGTCACCCGCATGAAGGCAGTCGTGATGGCCGGGGGAGAGGGCACCCGACTCCGCCCCATGACCGCCAGCATGCCCAAGCCGCTGCTGCCCATCGTCAACAAGCCGATCATGGAGCACGTGCTCCGGTTGTTACGCCGGCACGGCTTCAGTGAGACGGTCGTGACGGTTCAGTTCCTCGCCAGCCTGGTGCGCAACTACTTCGGCGAGGGCGACGAGTTCGACATGGCCCTCGAGTACGCCACCGAGGAGCTGCCGCTCGGAACGGCCGGAAGCGTCAAGAACGCCGAGCACCTGCTGCGTGACGATGCCTTCGTCGTGATCTCGGGTGACGCCCTCACCGACGTGGACCTCACCGACCTCGTCAAGGCGCACCGCGACAAGGGCGCACTGGTCACGGTGTGCCTGACGCGGGTGCCCGATCCGCTCGACTTCGGCATCACCATCCTCGACGACGACCAGCGGGTCCAACGATTCCTCGAGAAGCCGACCTGGGGTCAGGTCTTCTCCGACACCGTGAACACCGGGATCTACGTCATGGAGCCGGAGATCTTCGACCTCGTGCCGGCCGGTGAGTCCGTCGACTGGTCCGGCGACATCTTCCCGCAGCTGCTCAAACAAGGCCTTCCGGTCTACGGCTACGTCGCAGACGGCTACTGGGAAGACGTCGGCACTCATGAGTCATACATCCGCGCCCAGGCCGACGTGCTCCTGGGCAAGGTGGACGTCGACCTCGACGCGTTCGAGATCTCCGAGGGTGTCTGGATCGCCGAGGGCGCCGACGTGCACCCCGACGCCGTGCTTCGCGGGCCGGTCTTCATCGGTGACTACGCCAAGGTCGAGGCGGGCGCCGAGCTCCGGGAGTTCACGGTCATCGGCCGGAACGTCATAGTCAAGGGCGGGGCTTTCCTGCACCGAGCGGTGGTCCACGACAACGTCTTCATCGGGCCGCAGACCAACCTCCGGGCCTGCGTCGTCGGCAAGAACACCGACATCATGCGCTCCGCTCGCCTGGAAGAGGGCGTGATCGTCGGCGACGAGTGCGTGATCGGCGACGAGGCGATCATCTCCTCCGGTGTGCGGATCTACCCGTTCAAGACGGTGGAGGTCGGCGCCGTCGTCAGCACCGACGTCATCTTCGAGTCCCGCGGGCAGCGCAGCCTTTTCGGACCCCGCGGCGTCTCGGGGATCGTCAACGTCGAGATCACACCGGAGCTAGCGGTGCGGCTGGCGTCCGCCTGGGCGTCGACCCTGAAGAAGGGGGTGACCGTTGCCACGTCGAGGGACGTCTCCCGGGCAGCGCGATCGCTCAAGCGGGCCGTCATCTCGGCGCTGACGTCAAGTGCGATCAATGTCGTCGATCTCGAGGTGGTGCCGGTTCCGGTGGCCAGGCTTGCGACTGCCGAGGGCAGCGCGGGAGGAGTCGTCATCCGGACGTCGGCGGGCAAGCCGGAGAGCGTCGACATCCTGTTCCTGGACGAGAAGGGCGCCGACCTGTCGCTGGCCGCCCAGCAGAAGCTGGAGCGGGTGTTCACCCGCGGCGAGTTCCGGCGTGCCTTCCCGGATGAGATCGGCGACCTCACCTTTCCGCCTCGGGTGATGGAGGGTTACGTCCACGAGCTGCTGCGTTGCATCGACACCTCGGGTCTTGCTGACGCCGACCTCAAGGTCGTCGTCGACACCGGCGGCGGGACCGCCTCGTTGGTGCTTCCCGCGTTGCTCGGCCGGCTCGGCGTCGATGCCCTCACCGTGAACAACGGGTTGGACGAGATGTCCCCGACGGAGACCCCGGCCGAGCGGGCCGATGCACTGCGCCGCTTGGGCCGCCTCGTGGCCTCGTCCAAGGCCGCGTTCGGGGTGCACTTCGGCCCCGTCGGCGAACGGATCGCACTCGTCGACGAGCGAGGCGTGCACATCGATGACGAGCGTGCTCTCCTGGTCGTGCTGGACCTCGTGGCGGCCGACCGTGCCGGCGGGACGGTGGCGCTCCCCGTGACGACGACCCGGGTCGCCGAGAGCGTTGCGGCGTTCCACGGCGTGGACATCCGGTGGTCAGCACTCAGCCCGGCTGCGCTGACCGCGGCCGCCGCCGCTGACGGCGTGGTCTTCGCCGGGGACGGCCGGGGCGGGTTCATCCTGCCCGCCTTCAGCCGTACGTTCGACGGGATCGCCGCGTTCGTCCAGCTGCTGGAGCTTGTGGCCAGAGCGAAGCTGGAGGTGTCCGAGATCGACGCGCGGATCCCGCGCAGCCACATCGCCCGACGTACCGTGCCCACGCCGTGGGCGGCCAAGGGGATGGTGATGCGCTCCGTCGTCGAGCAGGCGGGTGACCGCACCCTGGACACCACCGACGGCGTGCGGGTCGTCGAGGCAGACGGCAGCTGGGTGCTCGTGCTGCCCGACCCGGCCGAGCCGGTGACGCACCTGTGGGCCGAGGCTGCCGACTCGGTGGCGGCAGCGGCGCTGCTCGACCATTGGGCGCCCGTCGTGGCCGCCGCCGACGCCTGACCCTGCGCAGGGGGTGGACCGGGTCTGTAACGATGGTCCGGTGCCTGCCCCCCAGGAGGGCACCACGGATGCGACCCCGGCTCCAGATCCGCCTCGGCGGCGGCGGGACGCATCGATGGTGCTGCTCACCGACCTGGTCGAGGACTCCCTCGACCAGGGCTACGCGCGTGCGGCGGCCCGCCGCGCCAGCTCCGGTTCGCCGCGGCGACGGGGCCAGCTGCTCGTGGCAGTGGGCCTGCTCGCGGTCGGCCTGCTCCTCGCCACCGCTGCGGAGCAGACCCGGGCCCGGTCGGCGTCCACCGAACAGACGCGCGCCGTGCTGGCCCAGGAGATCGCCGACCGGCAGGCGGCGAACGACCAGGTGGAGGCGGACCTGGCCCGGGACCGCACCAGGGTGACCCGGGACCGTCGAGCCGCTTTGCGCCTCACCGAGCAGGGCACGGCTCTCGAGCAGACCTTGACCACGCTGGAGACGTCGACGGGAGGAGCGGACGTGACCGGTCCCGGCTTCACGATCGAGCTCGACGATGCGCCCGTGGATCCGACCGGAGCGGACACCGATCCCCGCACCAGCGACGACACGCAAGGACGGGTCACCGACCGCGACCTGCAGACCGTGGTGAACGAGGTCTGGGCCGCCGGGGCCGAGGCTGTTGCCATCAACGGGCAGCGCCTCACGGCGCTCTCGGCTATCCGCTCGGCCGGCGAGGCGATCCTCGTCGACTTCCGGCCCCTGGTGCCGCCGTACGAGGTCGCGGCGATCGGACCACCGCGGCTGCGGGCCGACCTCGTGTCCGGGTTCGGCGGCAGCTACCTCGACGTGCTGCGGGACTACGGCATCACCTACGCCATCGATGACCGGGTCAGCCTTGACCTGCCCGCCTCGGCCGGCGTGACGTTGCGCTACGCCACCAGTCCGGGGGTCGTAGGGTCCGCTTCGACGGGACGAAGCGACACAGCCAAGGAGCCCACGTGAGAACCCGACCGGAACGGCCGGCAGGCGTGCGACCAGAGGTGGAGGCCGGATGATCGCCGCCCTTGGACTGGCCCTGGGAATCGTGGCGGGATTGTTCCTGGAGCCGACCGTCCCGACCTGGTTGCAGCCCTACCTGCCGATCGCCGTGGTGGCTGCTCTGGACGCGGTCTTCGGCGGGCTACGGGCACTGCTGGACGGCATCTTCGACGACCGGGTGTTCGTCGTGTCCTTCATCGCCAACGTTCTCGTGGCGGCCCTGATCGTCTATCTCGGCGACCAGCTCGGCGTGGGATCCCAGCTGTCGACGGGCGTGGTCGTCGTGCTGGGGATCCGCATCTTCTCCAACGCCGCGGCCATCCGCCGGCATCTCTTCCGCGCCTGAGCACCGATGGACGACACCACGGCCAGCGATCAGGAGGAGCTCAGCGGCGAGGGCCGGGCCAGGCTCCTCGCCGTCCTGCGATCGCGGCCGACTCGCGGCCAGCTCATCGGCGCTGTTCTGCTCGCCGTGCTCGGCTTCGCCGCCGCGGTGCAGGTCCGAGCGACGCAGGACGCGGAGCTCGAGGGCCTGCGGCAGACCGACCTGGTGCGCATCCTCGATGACGTGTCCGAGCGGGCCGCCCGGCTCCAGGCAGAGGCACGGGACCTGCAGGAGACGCGCGACCGCGTCAGCGGCGGCAGCGACGGGGTCCTGGCAGCGCTCGAGGAGGCCCGGGCGCGGGCCCGAACGCTGGGCATTCTCGCGGGCACCCTGGCGGCAAGCGGCCCGGGCATCGAGGTCACGATCACCGACCCCGCGGGCAAGGTCGGGGCTGACGTCCTCCTCGATGCCCTCCAGGAGCTGCGCGACGCCGGCGCCGAGGCCATCGAGATCTCCTCGCTCGACGGTCCCGCGGTCCGGGTCATCGCGAGCACGTACATCGTCGAGGTCGACGGCGGGGTGGAGGTCGACGGCACCGTCCTGTCCGCTCCCTACCGCTTCCGCGTCATCGGTGAGCCGCGCACCCTGGCCGCCGCGCTGGACATCCCGGGAGGGGTGCTCGACGTGCTCCAGCAGGATGAGGCGCAGGGGACGGTGACCCAGCGTCCGGCCATCGAGATCACCTCCTTGCGGGCCGCTCCGTCGCCTCGTTACGCTCGCCCGGCCCCCGACGAGAAGAGCAACCGGTGATTCCCAGGTGATGGCCACGTGATTCCCGAGGACCTGAAGTACACCAAGGACCACGAGTGGGTCCGTGCCGAAGGCGATGCCCTGCGCGTCGGGGTGACCGACTACGCCCAGGAGGCCCTCGGCGACATCGTGTTCGTCACGCTTCCAGAGGCCGGCACCCAGCTCACGGCCGGCGATACGTGTGGCGAGGTGGAGTCCACCAAGAGCGTCTCGGACCTGTACGCGCCGGTGACGGGGACCGTCGTGGAGCGCAACGAGGCACTCGACTCGGCGCCTGATCTGGTCAACTCCGATCCCTACGGCGACGGCTGGATGATGATCATCCGGCCCGATGACGCGACAGCAGCCGACCAGCTCTTGGACGCACCCGGGTACAAAGCCGGTCTCGACTGACCTGAACCTCTGGTGAAGACTAAGGTCGGCGGCGGAGTCGCAGCCGACCACGGGACGTCCGGCGTTCGATCCACGTGGACCACGAACCGCTGCGCGGGAGGATGAACCTGATGCAAAGCTGCACTCAGTGCGGTCACGGGAACCCGGCTGAGTCGCGGTTCTGCAGCAACTGCGGGGCCGCACTGCGGGCCGGTGGAGCTGCACCCGAGGCGCCGGTCGCTCCGTCGGCGTCGCCAGGAGAGACCTCGACGATCACCATCAACGGCGGCATCGAGCCGCCCGAGGTTGCCGAGAAGACCGATGGCCTCAGCAGCGGTGACCAGGCGGCCATCGATGCGCTGCCACCCGGGTCGGCCCTGCTCGTGGTGCGTCGAGGACCGAATTCCGGCAGCCGGTTCCTGCTGGACTCGGACACGACGACCGCCGGGCGGCACCCGTCCAGCGACATCTTCCTCGACGACGTGACCGTCTCCCGCCGGCACGCGGAGTTCGTCCGAGTCGAGGACGGGTTTGCGGTGCGCGACGTCGGCTCCCTCAACGGGACGTATGTCAACCGGGAACGGATCGACGAGATCGCGCTGACCGGCGGCGACGAGGTCCAGGTGGGCAAGTACCGCCTCGTGTTCCACCCCAGCCAGGCCCCCGCCACCGGTGGGCAGCAGGGATGATCCGACCCGCACCTCGCTGCGGACGCGGATGATGAACGGTTCGGCGCTGCCCGCCAGCTCGCTGATGAGCATCGGTGAGGTTCTCAGCCAGCTGCGCCCCGAGTTTCCCGACGTCACGATCTCCAAGCTGCGGTTCCTCGAGTCCGAGGGACTCGTCGAGCCCGCCCGGACGCCCTCGGGCTACCGCAAGTTCAGCTACGCCGACGTCGCGCGCCTGCGCTACGTGCTCGGTGCCCAGCGCGACCACTACCTGCCGCTGCGGGTGATCCGGGAGCACCTGGACGCGATGGATCGTGGCCTGCAACCTCCCGCGTTCCCCGGTGAACGCCCGACGGTCCCGCCGCAGGCCGATGAGGACCTGCCGGGACCCCGGGCCCTGGTCCCGGACAAGGTCGAGCTGCGGCTCTCGCGGTCCGAGCTCTGCGTGGCCGCTGGGCTCGACGAGGAGCAGTTGTCGCAGGTCGAGGCCTTCGGGCTGATCGAGCCGATGGCCGGTACGGCCAAGTCGGCCGCCGGACCACTGTTCGACGCCGACGCGCTCGTCGTGGTGACGGCAGTGGCCGAGCTCTCGGCGTACGGCCTGGAAGCCCGTCACCTGCGGGCCTTCAGGACCGCGGCCGATCGCGAGTCCGACCTGATGGCCCAGGTCGTCGGCCCGTTGCTGCGGCAGCGCAGCCCGCAGGCCCGGGCGCGGGCCGAGGAAGTGGCCCGCGAGCTCGGGGCCATCTCGCTGCGCCTGCACACCGCCCTGGTCCGGGCCCGCCTCCGGGGTGTCGTCGGTCACTGAACCGGCCGTGGCCACGGCGTCGCCCCACCGGGTCGGTGGCATGCGGTCGACGCGCGGGTAGGGTGACCGTGTGCTCGAACTCGACGTGGTCGGTGTCCGGGTAGAGATGCCCTCCAATCAGCCGATCGTCCTGCTCAAGGAGACCGGTGGGGAGCGTTTTCTCCCCATCTGGATCGGCGCGGGTGAGGCGACCGCCATCGCTTTCGCCCAGCAGGGCGTGGTCCCGCCCCGCCCGATGACCCATGACCTCATCCGCGACCTGCTCGAGGCCGCCGGCCAGCAGCTGGTCCAGGTCCGGATCACGGAGCTGCGAGAGGGCGTGTTCTACGCCGAGATGGTCTTCGCCAGCGGCCTGGAGGTCAGCGCGCGCCCCTCGGATGCCATCGCGGTCGCGCTGCGGATGAGCACGCCGATCTTCGGAGCGGAATCCGTCCTCGAGGAGGCCGGGATCGCTATCCCGGACGAGCAGGAGGACGAGGTGGAGAAGTTCCGCGAGTTCCTCGACCAGATCTCGCCCGAGGACTTCGGCGGGCACCCGCCGACCGGCTGACCGGTCACTGACCCTCAACTTGAGGTCGACAGTTGGGACACGCCGAGCGAACGGCGCCGGATCGTTGACCAGCGGCCCCGCCGTGCGTACCGTCTGAGCAGAACGCCCTCGCTGTAACTCCACCGTTGTGATCTCCGGCCGCGCCGGGGCCCCACGGTCCTTCCCCCGGGCGTCGAGACGGAGGTCAACGTGAGCCGCACCGGTGGCACGTCGGGACCCGGGGCGCCAGCGCCCGCGGGCGACGGCACCCAGGCTGACCGGGCCAGCGCCCGCAGTCAGGCCGGCAAGCAAGGCCTGCTCTTCGGCGACGAGCTCCCGGAGCTGCCCGAGGACATGGGCTACCGAGGGCCGACGGCGTGCGCGGCTGCCGGCATCACCTACCGGCAGCTGGACTACTGGGCCCGCACCGGGCTCGTCGAGCCGGGGATCCGCTCTGCCAGCGGGTCGGGGAGCCAGCGCCTCTACGGTTTCCGCGACATCCTGGTGCTCAAGGTCGTGAAGCGCCTGCTCGACACCGGAGTCTCACTGCAGAACATCCGCACCGCCGTCAGTCACCTGCGCGAGCGCGGGGTCGAGGACCTGGCCCAGATCACCTTGATGAGTGACGGCGCCAGCGTCTACGAGTGCACTTCCGCGGACGAGGTCGTCGACCTGGTCCAGGGCGGGCAGGGCGTGTTCGGCATCGCCGTCGGCCGGGTGTGGCGCGAGGTCGAGGGGTGCTTGGCCGAGCTCCCCGGTGAGCGCACCGAGGACCCGGCCGTCGGCACCGAGAACGGCGACGGCGCGTCCGCCAGCGACGAGCTGGCGGCCCGGCGGGCGTCGCGACGCACCGGCTGACCACCACACCCTCCCGACGGTGCCCGCTGTCGCGGGTTAGACTCGGGCCGACCGAAGAACCCGCGTGGGAGAGATCCCGCGACGCCAGGTGACTGGCGGCCGGGGCGCCGAAGGGGCAACCTCCCCGGAACCTCTCAGGCACCCGGACCACGCGGATGAGGCGACTCTGGAGCGTCCAGCGACAGAGGGGGACCGTACGGCGGCGCATCCGCTCCGTCGTGCGGCCACCAATCCTCCCGGAGGCCGCCGCAGATGAGCTCCGACACCGCCGCCACAGACAGCGCGCTCGACCAGACCGTGAGCTTCGCCCGCCGGCACATCGGGCCGGCGCAGGACGAGCAGGCCAAGATGCTCGCGGTCCTGGGCTTCTCTTCGCTGGACGACCTGATCGATGCCGCGGTCCCGACGTCGGTGCACAGCGAGGAGCCCCTCGCGCTCGACGACGGCCGCTCCGAGCACGATGTGCTGGACGAGCTGCGTGCCCTCGCCGACCGCAACCAGGTCCTTACCTCGATGATCGGCCTGGGCTACCACGGGACCGTCACGCCGCCGGTGATCGTGCGCAACGTGCTCGAGAGCCCGGCCTGGTACACCGCGTACACGCCCTACCAACCGGAGATCTCCCAGGGCCGGCTCGAGGCGCTGCTGAACTTCCAGACGGTCGTGAGCGACCTCACCGGACTGCCGATCGCGGGTGCCTCGCTCCTCGACGAGGCCACCGCCGCCGCGGAGGCCATGACCCTGGCGCGTCGGTTCAGCAAGGCCGCGCCCGACGCTGTGTTCGTCATCGACGCGGACGTGTTGCCGCAGACCCGTGCCGTGGTCAGCATTCGCGCCGAGCCGCTGGGCATCGAGGTGGTTGTTGCCGACGTGCACAACGGCGGGCTGCCCGACCGTCCGGCGTTCGCGGTGCTGCTGCAGTACCCCGGTACCGGGGGAGTGGTCCGCGACCTGGGCCCGGTCATCGCCGCGGCACACGACTCGGGTGCGTTGGTCGCCGTCGCCGCGGACCTGCTGGCGCTGACGCTGCTGCGGTCCCCGGGCGAGCTCGGTGCGGACGTCGCAGTCGGCACCTCGCAGCGCTTCGGGGTCCCGATGGGCTTCGGCGGCCCGCACGCGGGTTACCTGGCCGTCCGGCAGGGACTGGAGCGGACGATCCCGGGCCGGATCGTCGGGGTGTCCAAGGATGCCGACGGCAACCCTGCGTACCGACTGGCGCTGCAGACGCGCGAGCAGCACATCCGGCGCGAGAAGGCGACGAGCAACATCTGCACGGCGCAGGTCCTGCTCGCTGTCGTGGCCGGGATGTACGCGGTCTATCACGGTCCGGACGGACTGCGGCAGATCGCCGAGCGCACGCACGCGTACGCGTCGACCCTCGCGGCCGGACTCACCGGCAGCGACGGACTCGACGTCGGCGCCGACCCGTTCTTCGACACGGTCATGGTTCGGGTGCCCGGTCGCGCCCACGAGGTCGTGGTCGCGGCGCGGGACAACGGGATCAACGTGCGACTGGTCGATGACCACCACGTCGCGGTGACGACCGACGAGACCACCACGCGCGAGCACGTGCGGGCGGTCTGGCGGGCGTTCGGCGCCAACGGCGTCGACCTCGACACGGTCGTCGCGACCGACCGACTCGATGCGCGGCTGCGCCGCGACGACGAGATCCTCACTCACCCCGTCTTCCACGAGCACCGGTCCGAGACGGCGATGCTGCGCTACCTGCGCCGGCTCTCGGACCGCGACCTGGCACTGGACCGGACCATGATCCCGCTGGGCTCGTGCACCATGAAGCTCAATGCGACCGCGGAGATGGAGCCGATCACCTGGCCGCAGTTCGCAGCCATCCACCCGCTGGCCCCGCTGGACCAGGCCGCGGGCTACGTCGAGCTGATCTCTCAGCTGGAGTCGTGGCTGTGCGAGATCACCGGCTACGACGCGGTGTCGCTGCAGCCCAACGCGGGTTCTCAGGGCGAGCTGGCCGGGCTGCTGGCGATCCGGGCCTGGCACCGGGCCAGCGGCCAGGCCGAGCGCCGGGTCTGCCTCATCCCGTCCAGCGCCCACGGGACCAACGCCGCATCTGCCGTCATGGCGGGGCTGCGGGTCGTCGTCGTCTCCTGCGACGCGGCAGGCAACGTCGACATGGACGACCTGCGCGCCCAGGTGCAGGAGCATCGTGACGACCTCGCCGCGATCATGGTGACCTATCCGTCGACGCACGGCGTCTTTGAGGCCGACATCGCCGAGCTGTGTGCCCTCGTTCATGACGCCGGCGGTCAGGTCTACATCGACGGCGCCAACCTCAACGCGCTGGTGGGCGTTGCGCGACCGGGCCGGTTCGGCGCAGATGTCTCACACCTGAACCTGCACAAGACGTTCTGCATCCCGCACGGTGGTGGCGGCCCCGGCATCGGACCGGTCGGGGTCCGCTCGCACCTCGCGCCGTACCTTCCCAACCACCCGCTCCAGCCCGCGGCAGGACCCGACACCGGCGTGGGACCGATCGCCGGAGCGCCGTGGGGATCGGCCGGCATCCTGCCGATCTCCTGGGCCTACGTCCGGCTGATGGGGGGCGACGGGCTCACCAGAGCCACCCAGGTCGCGGTCCTCAACGCCAACTACGTCGCCGCACGACTGGCTCCGCACTACCCGGTGCTCTACACCGGTCGCGGGGGGCTGGTGGCCCACGAGTGCATCGTGGACCTGCGTCCGCTCACCAAGGAGACGGGCGTGACCGTTGACGACGTCGCCAAGCGTCTCATCGACTACGGCTTCCACGCGCCGACCATGTCCTTCCCGGTGGCGGGGACGTTGATGATCGAGCCGACCGAGTCCGAGGACCTGGCCGAGCTGGACCGGTTCTGCGACGCGATGATCGCGATCCGCGAGGAGATCGCACGGGTCGGGTCGGGAGAGCTGGACCGCACCGACAACCCGTTGCGCGGGGCGCCGCACACCGCGGCGTCGTTGCTGGCCGAGTGGGAGCACGCCTACCCCCGCCAGCTCGCCGGCCTGCCCGCAGGAGTCGACCCGACGGCGAAGTACTGGCCTCCGGTACGTCGGGTCGACGGGGCGTACGGCGACCGCAACCTAGTCTGTGCCTGCCCGCCGGTCGACAGCTATCGCGACAGCGGCGAGGGCTGACCGGGACTCGGGTCGTTCGACGGGTGGTCCGCCGGACAGGCCGGACCGGCCGGCCGTTCCGGCGCTGGCGGCAGGGTCAGGCAGCGACGGTGATGTCGGTCGGCCGGTGCGGCGCGATGACCCGACCATCGGGCAGAAGCTCGCCGGTGTCGTCGAAGAGCAGCACACCGTTGCAGAGCAGGCTCCAGCCCTGTTCCGGGTGGCAGGCGACCGTGTGCGCGGCCTCCCGGTCGGGGGCGTTGGCGCTGGGGCAGCGCGGCTCGTGAGCACACATGTCAGCAGTCTTTCTGTTTCTGGCTTTCGCAGTGATGGAACGTCCGGCAGTGGTGTGATCTGCGTCACGCAACTGTCTCACGTAATGTCGGCCGTTCCGGTGAGGACTGAACCGCTGAACCCCGGGGATGTGGAAATGGGCCGAACGGACGACCTCCTGTGGACGAGCGGGCATCGACGACGGTTCCGACACCGATGACGACCATCGCGTCGGCGACCGGCGCCCTCCCGCCGCACCGCTACGACCAGCAGAAGATCACCGACGCTTTCGCCGATTTCGTGCTGCCCGACGGCGCTGACCGCCGGGTGCTGGACCGGCTGCACGAGGCCACCACGGTCGCGCACCGAAACCTGGCGCTGCCGCTGGAGGAGTACTCCCGGCTCGAGGGGTTCGGCGCCGCCAACGACGCATTCATCCGGGTCGGCACCGACCTCGGCGAGCAGGCTGTGCGAGCTGCTCTGTCGGCGGTCGGGCTCGAGCCTGGTGACGTCGACATCCTGATGAGCACGACCGTCACCGGGGTCGCCGCCCCGAGCCTGGAGGCGCGGCTGGTCCCGCGGCTCGGGCTGCGCTCGGACGTGAAGCGGGTGCCGATGTTCGGCCTCGGCTGCGTGGCCGGCGCGGCGGGCATCGCCCGGCTGCACGACATGGTCGCGGGCGACCCCGATGCCGTCGCGGTGCTGCTCTCGGTGGAGCTGTGCTCGTTGACGGTGCAACGCGACGACCCGAGCCTGGCCAATCTGGTCGCCAGCGGTCTTTTCGGGGACGGCGCCGCTGCGGTCGTCATGCTCGGTGACCGCAGGGCAGCCCAGCTGGGAATCGTCGGCCCGAGGGTTGTTGCCACCCGCAGCCGGCTCTACCCCGACACCGAACGAGTCATGGGGTGGGACATCGGGGGCAGCGGGTTCAGGGTGGTGCTTGCCGCGAGTGTGGCCGATGTGGTTGAAGAGCATCTCGGGCACGACGTGACCACCTTCCTGG
The DNA here is from genome assembly GCA_038246575.1 of Actinomycetes bacterium. GTDB lineage: Bacteria > Actinomycetota > Actinomycetes > JACCUZ01 > JACCUZ01 > JACCUZ01. The sequence goes on from JBBRVU010000015.1 coordinate 25,195, forward strand.
GCGACTTCGACCTGAAGGTTGACGACGTCGTCACCTGGCTCGCGCATCCCGGCGGGCCGAAGGTGCTGCACGCGATGTCGCGGACCCTCGGGCTCCCGGACGAGGCGCTTCGGCGCACCTGGCAGTCACTGGCCGAGGTCGGGAACCTGTCCTCGGCCTCGGTCCTGCACGTCCTGGCCGCGGCGCTGCGCGAGCCGCGCCCGGGACCGGGGGAGCCGGCTGTGCTGCTCGCGATGGGCCCGGGATTCTGCTCGGAGCTCGTGCTGTTGCGATGGTGAGCACGCTGCTGTTCCTCCTCCTGGTCGCCGCGGTCGGGGCCGAGCGGTTGGCAGAGCTGGTGGTCAGCGCGCGACACATCAGCTGGGCACGAGCCCGTGGCGGCGTCGAGCGGGGTTTCGGGCACTACCCGGTCATGGTCGTGCTGCATTCCGCTCTGCTGGTCGGAGCCGTCGTCGAGGTGCTGGTCGCCGACCGGCCTTTCATGGCGTGGCTCGGTGCGCCGATGCTTGCCCTCGTCGCCGGATCACAGGCGCTGCGGTGGTGGTGCATCGCCACCCTCGGCCCGCACTGGAACACGCGGGTGGTCGTTGTCCCCGGGTCGTCGCTGGTGCGCGCGGGGCCCTACCGGTTGCTGCGCCATCCCAACTACCTCGCGGTCGTCGTCGAGGGGTTCGCGCTGCCGCTCGTGCACACGGCCTGGCTCACCGCCGTGATCTTCACGGTGGCGAATGCCGTCCTGCTGCGCACGCGCATCCACTGCGAGAACGCGGCGTTGCGCGACCTGACTCCCGCCGCGCGGTGAGCCTGGACGCCGACGTCATCGTCGCCGGTGGGGGACCGGTCGGGCTGGCGGCCGCGATCGAGGCACGGCTCCGGGGGCTGTCGGTCGTGGTCGTCGAGCCGCGCACCGGAGCGATCGACAAGGCGTGCGGCGAAGGGCTGATGCCCTCGGCGCTCGACCAGCTGCAGGCACTCGGGGTGGCGCCCGTGGGCCGTCCCTTCGTGGGCATCAGGTACGTCCGGGACGGGCTGGCCGTCGCCGCGCCGTTCCGTCGTGGCCCCGGTCTCGGGGTGCGACGTACGGCGCTGCACGCAGCCCTCGGCGACCGCGCCGATGCCGTCGGGGTGGACCGACTCGTCGGTTCGGTCCGCACCGTGACCCAGGACGCGGCGGGGGTGTCGGCAGCGGGAGTCCGGGCCCGGTGGTTGCTCGGAGCAGACGGGTTGCACTCGGCAGTGCGACGGGACGTCGGGTTGTCGGCCCCCCCACCAAGAAGCCGGGCGGGAGCGAGGTACGGGCTGCGCTGCCATTTCGACGTACCGCCGTGGACTGACCACGTCGAGGTCCACTGGTCGGCGAACGCCGAGGCGTACGTCACACCGGTCGACGACTGTCTGGTCGGCGTTGCTGTCCTGGGGTCTGCGCCGGTCGACTTCGACCAGACGCTGGACGAGCTGCCGGCGTTGCGCGCGCGGCTGCGCGGCGCGGCGGCGGTCACGTCGCTGCGTGGAGCGGGACCGCTGCGGCAGCGAACAGGTGGCGTCCGGAGTGGCCGAGTCCTGTTGATCGGTGACGCGGCGGGCTACGTCGACGCGCTCACCGGGGAGGGGCTGGCCGTCGGCGTGGCCAGTGCCCGAGCTGCGGTCGCGGCGCTGGCCGGTAACCGTCTCTCGGCCTACGACCGGGACTGGGCCCGCGCGACCCGCCGATACCGGCTGCTCACCGGAACGCTTCTCGCGGTCGCTTCCCGTCCCCGGTCGAGGTCCGCTCTGGTCCCGGCGGCCGTGCGCTTCCCTGCGCTGTTCGCCCGGGCCATCGACCTGCTTGCCTGAGAGGGTGGCACCCGCCCCCGAAGATCGATGCTGCGTCCGCGTGCCTGGCGTGCCTGGCGTCCCTGGCGTGCAACGACTTGATCACGACTCGCCTGCAATCACCCGGCCCCGGCGATTGCGGGTGACGGACCCGCGGATTCCATGAAATCCTCCTCGTCGTGTCGACCTGCCCCTTCACCGTGGACGCGCGCGAGCAGACCGCCCGCGAGTCGCCTCCTCATCCCGGTCCGGACAGCCCCACGCCCGGGCCGGCCAGCAGAACCGGGCTGTGGCGAGAGATCCTGCTCATCGCCGCCCTTTTCGTCGGCTACCGACTCGTCCGGCTGGGCCTCACCGGCCACGACGCGCTGGCGTTGGCCAACGCCTGGCAGGTCTGGGGGGTCGAACGAACCCTCGGGATGCCGGACGAGGAGGCGGTCCAGGCCTGGTTCCTGCAGTGGCCAGACGTGCTGCGCGCGGCCAACTGGTACTACGTCAGCGTCCATTTCCCGCTCACGGTCGCCTTCCTGGCGTGGGGTTGGTGGCGCCGCCCGACCGCCGAGTACCGGTGGGCCCGGCGGCTGCTCACCGTGGTCACCGCCATCGCGCTCTTCGGCCACACCCTGCTGCCGCTCGCCCCGCCGCGAATGCTGGCCACCCTCGGATTCGTGGACACCATGGCTGTCTACGGCCCGTCGGCCTACAAGGGCAGCGCCGCCAGCGTCGCGAACCAGTTCGCGGCGATGCCTAGCCTGCACGTCGGCTGGGCCATGCTCATCGCAGTGGTCGTGGTGCGCACGATGACCTCGAGATGGCGGTGGGTCGTGGTGCTGCATCCGGTGATGACGCTGGCCGTCGTCATCGTCACCGCCAACCACTACTGGGTGGACGCCCTGGCGGCTGCGGTCGTCCTCGGCCTCGCCCTGCTGATCACCCCCGGGGTGAACGCGCCGGCGCCGCTGGTCGGCTGGTGGCAGCAGGCTCGGGAAGGACGCGAGCCGGATCAGGCCATGTCGAAGCGCACGACTAGCCCGTCGGTCGGCACCGACGAGCCGCCCGCAGGCTCGATCGTCAGACCGAGGGCGTCCGAGGACTTCATGTCGTCGACCAAGGCCTCGAGCTCGCCGCCGCTGCCCAGGACTCCGACCGACTGAGCGCCGTCAGGGCGCAGCAGCCAGAGCTGGTACACCTTGCCGTCGGAGAGCTTGTTCAGACCCGAGGTGTGGAAGAACGCCGAGCCACGGGCGGCGATGACGGTGGCCGTGCCGCCGGACGAGATCTCGCCGGTCTTGACGACATGTGTCGGGTCAACCGCCAGGGCGGTGACCCGCGCGGCGCGCTGGTCGGCGTCCTGGGCCTGCTGCTGCTCGGACACGGCGAGGGCGCCGAGCCCCGCGGACACGACGAGGAGCAGGGCGGCGGCAACCGACGCAGGCTGCTGGTACCAGCGGCGCCGGTCCGACAGCCGAGCGACCTGCGGCGAGGGGGACAGCTGCCGGGTGTGCGCGACCTGGGCGAGCACCCGCGCTCGCAGCTCGGGCGGTGCCGGCGCGGAGGCAGCAAGCGCCAGCCGGGCCGCGGTAGCGGTCAGCTCGGCGACCTCGTCACGGCAGGCCTCGCACTGGCGCAGGTGGGTGACGAAGAGCTCGCGCTCCTCGCCGTCGAGGGCGTCAGCCGCGTACGCACCGGTCAGGGTGTGAAGGTCGGGAGAGCTGGTCATCCCGTCACCCCCAGGCAGTCCCGTAGCCGGATGAGGCCGTCGCGCATACGGGTCTTGATCGTCCCCAGTGGCACGTCGAGCAGCTCAGCGACCTCGCGGTAGGTGTAGCCGTTGTAATAGGCCAGGGTCACTGATTCGCGCTGGAGGTCGGTCAGATCGGTCAGGCAGCGGCGGACCTGCTCCTGCTCCAGCCGTCGCTCCACGTGCTCGACGACCTCGTCGAAGGCTGGCACCTGATCGCGCCGGGCCACCCGCTCCTCGCGGTCGTGGGACGCCTGGGCCGAGCGCACCCGGTCGATCGCGCGCCGGTGGGCCATGGTGTGGATCCAGGTGGAGGCACTGCCCCGCTCCACGTCGAACCGGGTCGAGGTGCGCCAGATCTCGACGAGCACCTCCTGGGTCACTTCCTCGGACTGGGCCGGGTCACGCAGGACGCGGCGCACCACGCCGAAGACGGTGTTTGCCACCCGGTCGTAGAGGACCTCGAAGGCCGGGCCGTCGCCGAGGGCGACCATCCGGACGAGGTCGTCGAGCGACGCGGCTTCCTGGTCGACCGAGGCATCCCAGCGCTGGCCGCTCGTTGAGCGGTTGCTACGGCGCAGGGCGACCATGTCGGCAAGTGTCGCATCGGTTGTGTGCACAGCGATCACCCGACTCACCTCCCTGCCCGAGCGCGGCGCTCCCCACAGGAGTAGGAGGCGAAGCCGGAAGCAGTCGGCTCATCGGGATATTCGTCGCGCTCCGCTCGGGCGGATTGGTCCGAGCGCCAAGCGGACGCTGGGCTGTCCGGGTGGACCTTGCCTACTCTCTGTGATCCTCAGCCGGCGATGACCGAGCCGCCCCGGCCTTTCACGACGCGCAGCTGGGTCGGGATCCGTTGCTGCAGGTCGCCCACGTGGCTCACGATGCCCACGGTCCGGCCGCCGTCCCGCAGGTCGTCGAGAACGCCCATCACCTCATCGAGCGTGTCGTCATCGAGGGAGCCGAAGCCCTCGTCGACGAACAGGGTCTCGAGGATGGCCCCGCCCGCCTCGGCGGTGACCACGTCGGCCAACCCGAGCGCCAGGGCCAGCGAGGCCGAGAAGCTCTCGCCGCCGGAGAGGGTGGCGGGGTCGCGCTCGCGGCCGGTCCACGCGTCGAGGACCCGCAGGGCCAGGCCACCGCGCGCCCGACCGGCACCGGCGTCGGCCGCGTGCAGCAGGCTGTAGCGGCCCGAGGACATCCGCAGCAGCCGAGCGCTGGCGCACTGGGCGACCTGTTCGAGGCGAGCCGCAAGGACGTAGGCCGACAGGCTCATCCGCAGCCGGTTGTCGGAGCTCTTGCCCTCGGCGAGGCGGGCCAGCCCGTCGACCGTGCGGTGCTGGGCGACCAGCGGGCTGCGCCGGGCCAGGACCTCCCGCACCGCCGCGTGGAGTCGGCGGAGAGCGGTGAGCCGGGCGGTCGTGAAGGCGACGACCGCGGCCGCCTCGGCTCGCGCCGTGACCGCCGCCGCAAGCACCACCCGCAGGTCGGCCACCGCCGCCGCGGGCGCTTCGGCGAGGGCGACCAGGGCCGGCTCGGCCAGCTGGTCGCGCACTGCCGAGAGCTCGGCGGCGTGCCGCTCGCGGGCAGCATCAAGCCCGGCCACCACCTCGTCGTCGCGGGCTGCCAGCAGCACCTGCTCCAGGCCTGCGATGCCGCGGTCCTGGGCAGCCTGCTCTGCCCGCACCAGCGCGCCGTCGATCTGGTCCTCGAGGCGGTTGACGGCCTCGACCTCACGGGCCAGGGCGTCCAAGTCGTCGGCAAGCCGGGTGAGGCGGTCGACCCGGGCGACGATCGAGGCGTCGCCACCGCGTGCCTCGTCGAGGGCCTGCAGCCGGTCATGAAGGTGGGCCCGATCCACCTCGACCCGGGACCGCAGGTTCGCCGCATCCTGGTCCAGCGAGACGCGCAGACGCAGCGAGCCCTCGTGCTCCTCTCCGAATGCGGCCAGCGCAGCGGCGTCGTCGTCCGCCGTCGCGGCCAGGTGCCGTGACGCCTCCTCCCCGGTGACGGCCTGTTGGTGGGCCTCGGCCAGGTCGACTGCCGGGGTCTGGCCGCCGGCCGCCTCCCGCGCCCCGGCCAGGTCGGCATCCAGGCCGGCAACGGCGCGCTCGGCCGCGGCCCGTCGCTCATCGGCGACCCGGCAGGTCTCCGCAGCTGCGTCCTCCTGGTCGCGGTCGACCGCGCCGTCGACGTGCTGTGCCGGTCTCGGGTGCTCGAGGCTGCCGCAGACCGGACAGCCCGCGCCGCTGCGCAGTCCGCCGGCGAGCTCGGCGGCCATGCCGTCGAGTCGGGCCTGGCGCAGTCCGATCCAGCGGTCCCGGGCGCTCTGGGCCTCGTCGGTGCGCAGCCGCACCAGATCGGCCGCCGCGCGTCGTTGCTCCTCGAGCTCGTCACGACGGACCGCAGCCGCGTGCTGCCTGGCCGCGACGGCCGCTGCGGCAGCCGCACCGGGCAGCGCGGCCACGGCATCGCGGCTGCGGTCTCGCGCCTGCTCCAGCTCGGCTCTCCGGGCGGGGGCGCCATCGAGCCGACCGGCCAGCTGTTGGGACTGGGCGTCGAGCTCGACGATGCGCTGCGCCATGGTGTCGATCGCCTTGGCCAGCGTCTCGGCGCCATCCTCGTCCTTGGCCAGGCCACGGAGCACCACGACCTCACCCCGGCGTTCCTGCGCCTCGCCCAGCAGGATCCCTGGGGCCGGCAAGGCGACCCGCGAGAGCGCACCGGGATCGGTTCCGGTGGCAGCGAGGACGGACCCGGTGGCGAGTGTGATCGACATGGAGCCGCCGTGCGCGGCAGCTGACCCACGAGCCTCGTCCAGCTCCGTCTGCAGCCGGGCGACATCGGTGACGAGCGGCAGCAGGGGCGCAACCGCGCGGGCTGCCTGGATCTCGGCCGCGGCGGCCTCGTGGGCCGGGGCAGCACGCAGGAGCTGCTCGAGCCGGGTCCGCAGGCCGACCCGGCGGACCTGGGCCTCGGCCTGGACCGTGGCCGACTCCAACGCTGCGGCAGCGGTGTCGTGCCCTACCGCGGCGAGGTCGGCGAGGGATGTGGCGCTCTTGTGCCCTGCGTCGGCGTCCCGGAGCAGTGCGCCCAGCCAGCCCTCGACCGAGTCCGCCGAGCCGGTCGAGCCGGTCGAGCCGGTCGAGCCGGTCGAGCCGGTCGAGCCGGTTGAGCCGAGGAGGAGGTCTTCGGGAGCGTCGGCCCCGGCCACCTCGGCGACCCGGGCACAGACGTCGCGAAGATCGTCGTCGACCTCGGCCAGGCGGCGGCCGCTGTCCTGGCGTCGGCCGACGAGCCAGGACTCCACGTCGGCGAAGCGGCGGGTGTCGAACAGCGACTCCAGCAGCACTCGGCGCCGGTCGGCGTCGGACCGCAGGAAGTCCGCGAACTGTCCCTGAGGGAGCAGCACGACCTGGCAGAACTGCGCCAGCGTGAGCCCGAGCAGGTCGCCGAGGAGCTGGCCGGCCTCGTCGAGGCGCGTGCTCAGTGTCTGCCATCCGTCGCGGTCGGGTCCGGTGGCAGCGAGGCCGAGCTCCTGGACCAGCACCCTGGACTGTGCCGAGGTGGTGCCAGACCCCCTGCGCTTGGGCCGCTCCCACGCTGGCGACCGGGTGATGCGAAGTCGTCGCCCGCGCAGGCTGAGCTCGAGGACGACCTCGGGCGCCAGCGCCGGATCGGCGTGGTCGCTGCGCAGGTTGCGGGCGGCGTTGCGCGCTCCAGGGACCTGCCCGTAGAGCGCGAAGCAGACGGCGTCGAGGATGCTCGTCTTGCCTGCTCCCGTCGGCCCGGAGAACAGGAACAGTCCGGCGCCGGACAGGGTGTCGAAGTCGACCCGCTCGGTGCCGGCGAACGGTCCGAACGCGGTGAGCGTGAGCGCGTGCAGGCGCATCAGGCGCTCGCCTCGGTCAGTCGGACGGCCTCGAACGCCTCGGCCAGCAGCGCGGCCTCGGCGTCGTCGGCGTCGCTGCGCACATGCTCGACGAAGTCGCCCGCGACCTCGAGGTCACTGCGGCCGCTCAACCGCGCGGCGTACGAGCTCGACGTCGGGTCGGCGCCACCCTCAGGCGCGAAGCCGAGCACCAGCACGTGCGGGAAGCGGCGGCGCAGCTGCTCCATGGCGTCCCGGGGACGCACCGGGTCGGTGAGGGTGACCTGCAGGAAGTGGCCGCTGAGCGCGGCCCACCGGGAGTCGGTGAGCAGATCGTCGAGGTGGCCGCTCACCCGACGGAGCCGCCGCTCGGCCGGGGTGGGGAGGTGCTCGACCGTGGCTGGCTCGCCCGGTCGCGCCGCGAGATCCAGGAGGAGCACCGCCTTGCGGTGGTGCTCCTCGGAGAAGGAATAGGGCAGCGGGGAGCCGCTGTAGCGCACCCGGTCGCCGATGGCCTGGGCGCCGTGCAGGTGGCCCAGGGCGGCGTAGTCGACGCCGTCGAAGACCGCTGCCGGGACCGCGCTGACCCCGCCGACGCTGATGTCGCGCTCACTTTCCGACGTCTCACCGCCGGTGACGAAGGCATGGGAGAGAACGACCGAGCGCGCCCCCGGCCGGCCGGCCAGGTCGGCCCGAACCCGGGCCATCGCCGCGCTCACCACGGCCAGGTGGCTGCGATCGACGTCGCCCAGGTCGCCGCGCACGGCATCGGGTTCGAGGTAGGGCAGGCCGTAGAACGCCACCGGGCCGTCGCGGTCCCCGAGCAGGATCGGCTCGCCGCAGCGGCGCGGGTCGGTGCGCAGGTGGATGCCGGCGGCATCGATGAGGTCAGCCCCGAAGCCGAGTCGACGGGCCGAGTCGTGGTTGCCGCTGATCAGCACCACCCGAGTGCCGGTGGCGGCCAGCCGGCGCAGGGCGTCGTTGCACAGCGCGACCGCGTCAACCGAGGGCAGCGCTCGGTCATAGACGTCGCCGGAGACCAGGACCGCATCCACCCGCTCGGAGCGGACTGTGTCGACGAGGAAGTCGACAAAGCGCGCCTGCGCCCCGAGAAGGTCCTCCCGGTGGAAGGACCGGCCCAGGTGCCAGTCGGAGGTGTGGATCAGGCGCATAGGGGGACCGTAGGCCGGGGGCTGGACACAACCGGCTCGCCGCTGGCGGCGTGTCGCCCCATGTGTCAGGTTGTCCTCGGGCGCTGCGCCGGCGGTGCCCCGGCGAATCTCGGTGGGGAGGGTGCACGCATGGGCCAGGACGTCGACAAGACCGAGTTCACCCGAGAGGACCGCCAGCTCTACCGGCAGAAGGTCCGGCGCTGCCTGGACGTGTTCGCCCGGATGCTCGCAGAGTCCCGTTTCGACGCCGAGCACCGGAGCATGGGTCTGGAGATCGAGCTCAACCTCACCGACACCGAGGGCGAGCCGGCAATGGTGAACGAGAAGGTCCTCGCGCTGATCGCCGACCCGGACTTCCAGACCGAGCTGGCGCAGTTCAACATCGAGATCAACATCCCGCCGAAGCTTCTCGACGGCGATGTCTTCACCGGCCTCGAGGCCGACGTCCGGGCCAGCCTCAACCACGCCGACGACGTCGCGAACGAGGCCGGTGCCGACGTGGTCATGATCGGGATCCTGCCTACGGTCCGCGCCGAGCACCTCGGCGAGCACACGTTCAGCGCCAACCCCCGCTACGCCGTCCTCAACGAGCAGGTCTTCGCCGCCCGCGGCGAGGACATCCAGATCGGCATCGATGGCGTCGAGCGGCTCTCGACGTACGCGGACAGCATCGCCCCCGAGGCCGCCTGTACCAGCGTCCAGCTGCACCTGCAGGTCAACCCCGAGTCGTTCGCGAACCACTGGAACGCCTCCCAGGTGATCGCCGGTGTGCAGCTGGCCCTGGGCGCCAACTCGCCGTTCTTCTTCGGCAAGGAGCTGTGGCGCGAGACGCGCATCGCGCTGTTCGAGCAGTCGGCCGACACCCGCTCCGACGAGCTGAAGGCACAGGGAGTGCGGCCGCGAGTGTGGTTCGGCGAGCGGTGGATCACCTCGATCTTCGACCTGTTCGAGGAGAACGTGCGCTACTTCCCGTCCCTGCTGCCGATCTGCGAGGACGAGGACCCCCTCGAGGTGCTCGAACGCGGCGACGTGCCCAAGCTCGGCGAGCTGCGCCTGCACAACGGCACCATCTACCGCTGGAACCGTCCGGTCTACGACGTCGTACGCGGCCGACCGCACCTGCGGGTGGAGAACCGCTGCCTGCCGGCCGGTCCGACGGTCGTCGACGTGCTGGCCAACGCGGCCTTCTACTACGGCCTGGTCAAGGTCCTCGCGGAGGCCGACCGGCCGATCTGGTCGCAGATGTCCTTCTCCGCCGCGGAGGAGAACTTCCACCAGGGCGCGCGCCACGGCATGGATGCCCGGATCTACTGGCCCGGGGTGGGGGAGGTCCCGGCCGGCGAGCTCGTGCTGCGCCGGCTGCTGCCCATGGTGGCCGACGGCCTGGACCAGTGGGGGATCGCCACCGCGGACAAGGACCGGCTGCTGTCAGTCCTGGAAGGACGCTGCCTGAAGGGTGTCAACGGGGCTACGTGGCAGGTCAACACCTTCCACCGGCTGTACGAGAAGCACGACCGGCCCGAGGCGCTCCGGGAGATGGTGCGCGAGTACGTCGGGCACATGCACTCCAACGAGCCGGTGCACACCTGGCCGGTGGCTTAGCCCAGGGACTCGTCCGCGTCGTCGGCTTGGTCAGCCGAGCCGGGCGCGTTCGTCGCGGCACCAGGCGGCAAGCAGGCCGCGGAAGTGCGCGACGAACTCGTCGTGCTCGTGGCGAGGGAACATCCCGGTCACCGTCTCGACCAGCACCCGGTCGAAGTCGCCACCCTCGAAGTAGGCCAGTGCCTGCTCGTCCAGGTGTGCGAGCCGGCTGGCGCAGAAGTCGGCGTACCGCTCGGTCTCGAAGTAGTCGTCGGCAAGCGTGCGGTAGCTGCTCAGCTTCTCCTCGTACGACAGGTCCTCGCGGTCGGCGATCGCGAACCACGGCGCCGGGTCGACGTACGGCTGCGGCGTCCTGCCGGTAGCGGTGCAGAACACCGACCACTTCACCAGCGCCTTCATCGCCCACGGGAAGTAGTAGTGCAGCGACGTGATCGCCACGTCGGGGCAGGCGTTTGCGTAGTCGATCGGATGCACCTCGGGGCCGCACACCAGGGTCTCGCAGGAGTTGAACTCCCAACGGAAGAACGCGTTGACGACGCGGCCGATGGTGAGCACCTCGGCGCCGATGTCCGGGGAGAGGAAGTCGTGCTCGACCGAGTAGCGCCCGTGCATCGGCTGGTCGGGGTCGAACTTCATCACCATCGTCTCGGCCCCGATCGACAGCGACCGGGCGAAGACGTCGTAGCCCTCGACGGAGGCCTGCAGGTGCATCAGCATCTCGCCGGACTCGTCGTAGGCGCGGTGCAGCTCCTCGGCGTCGCGGATCCGGGAGACACCGCGCCACGCACCGCCGTCGTAGGGCTTCATGAACAGCGGGTAGCCGATCTTCTCCGCGACGGCGTCGAGGTCGAACGACCGGTTGTAGCGCCCGGCGGTGTAGGCGTACTTCGCGTGGTCGAGCGGGTTCTTGTACGGCACCAGCGCCGTGTCCGGCACCTTCAGCCCGAGCCGCATCATCGCGCAGTACGCCGCGTGCTTCTCCATCGCCTGGAAGGTGAACGGGGAGTTGAGCAGGTACACCCCGTCCATCAGCGCGACCTTCTTCAGCCACTCGCGCGGGTGGTAGTACCAGTAGGCGAGCCGGTCGATGACCAGGTCGTAAGAAGGCGTGTGCCGCAGGTCGAACGGCTCGATCGTGATGCGTTCCACGTCGTAGGCGTGCCCGGCGCCGGAGCCGTCCTCGACGCGGCCCAGGCGGCCGACGAGGTGCTCGAAGACGGTCGGCCAGTCGTTCTCTGTGCCCAGGAGCAGGCCGAGCTGGTGGCGCGTGTCGGTCATCGTGCTCCCTCCGCCGGCTGGCGACGGTGCCGTCGCCTGGGTGTCCAGCACCCTAGGGTGTGCCCGTGCTCCCGCAGGTGACGGCCACCAGATATGTCACGCCGCTGCGCGAGGGCGGTTCGCTTCCGGGGCTGATGGAGGCCGACGACCTCGGCACGTACGTCGTGAAGTTCCGCGGCGCCGGTCAGGGCCCCGCGACCCTGGTCGCCGAGGTGATCTGCGCGAGTCTCGCCGCGGCCCTCGGTCTGGACGTGCCGCGGCTGGTGACCGTCGTGCTCGACCCGGCGCTGGCACCAGGGGAGCCCGACCAGGAGGTGCAGGACCTGCTGCGGGCGAGCGAGGGGCTCAACCTCGGCGTGGATTTCCTGCCGGGTGCGCTCGACCTCGACCGGCCGACCGGGTTCGTCGACCCCGGCTGGGCGGCCCGCGTGCTGTGGTTCGACGCGTACGCCGGCAACGTGGACCGGTCGTGGCGCAACCCGAACATGCTGTCCTGGCACCGGCGGCCCTATCTCATCGACCACGGGGCGACCCTGACCTTCCACCACAGCTGGCCGATCGCCACCGGGTGGCCGCGACGGCCCTATGACGCGGCCGAGCACGCGCTGGTCGCCGCTGCCGCACCGGTGCAGTTCGTCGACGCGGGGCTGGCTGCCGCGATCACCGACGACGTGCTGGGTGCGGCGGTCGACGAGGTTCCCGACTCCTGGCTCGCCGGGTGGCTCAGCGAGGTATGGGAGGGGCAAGGCGCGGGCTTCGACGACCTCGCCGCGGTGCGGGCCAGGTACGTCGAGCTGCTGAGCGCCCGCCGGGACGACCGGGAGCGGTGGCTCGCCTCGGCGGCCGGGCTGACCCGCAAGGCGGCGTCATGAGCGTGCACGCCTTCGAGTACGCGGCTCTGCGCGTCGTGCCGCGGATGGACCGTGGTGAGTCGATCAACGCCGGCGTGCTGCTCTACTGCCAGTCGCTGGAGTTCCTCGACTCGCGGATCCACCTCGCCCGCGACCGCCTGCTCGCCCTCGACCCGGGCGCCGACGTCGACGGGATCGTCGCGGCCCTGGAGAGCGCGGCCGACGTGTGCTCGGCCGACCCCGGCGCCGGCGCCGCGGGCCTGGAGACCGCAGGTCGGCGGTTCCGCTGGCTGACCGCCCCGCGGAGCACCGCGGTCCAGGCCGGTCCGGTCCACACCGGATTGACCGCCGATCCGGCGGCCGACCTCGAACGGCTGCTGCGGGTCCTCGTCCTGCCGCTCGCCGGCGGCCCCGTGTCTGACCCGCCGGGACCAGCCGAGTAGAGCGAGCCTGCGTCGGACCCGCGTGGCGGCTGAACGGACCGACGTTGCGGAGCAGGGTCGGGGTCGTGTGATGCGCGATTCGCCATGATCGGAGTGAACCTGCGCCCCGACGTGGGCCCGGCGCACTCCGATCATGGCGATTTCGGGCCCGGCGCCCAGCGCCGAGTCGGTCGTGTGGAGCAGCCGCTGGTGCGCGCCTGAGGCCGCCACGGCGGGAATGGACTCGGCGGTGAGCTCGGTTGCAGGTCTTGTAAGGCGGATTGTCCGGCTGCACCGCGCCGGTGCACTGACCGCGTGAGTGACGAGAGGGTTCGTTCGTGAAGGTCGAGATCTGGTCCGACGTCGTGTGTCCCTGGTGCCACATCGGCAAGCGACGCTTCGAGCAGGCACTGGCGCGCTTCGAGCACCGCGACGACGTCGAGGTGCACTGGCGCAGCTTCGAGCTCGACCCGGGTGCCGAGTCCGCCACCGCCGCGGACGAGGTCGCGCCGACTGCGTACGCCCAGCGACTGGCCACCAAGTACGGCACGTCCGTCGACGCCGCCGAGCAGATGATCTCGACCATGACCGACTCGGCCGCCGCCGAGGGCCTGGACTTCCGCTTCGACAAAGCCGTTCGCGCCAACACCTTCGACGCCCACCAGGTGCTCCACCTGGCCGGCGAGCGCGGGGTGCAGGATGCCGCCAAGGAGCGCTTCCTCCTCGCCTACTTCACCGAGGGCGAGGCCGTCGCCGACCGCGACGTGCTGGTGCGCCTGGCGACCGAGGTCGGCCTGGACGCCGCCGAGGTGCGGACCGCACTCGACGAGCAGACGTACGCCGCGGCAGTGCGCGCCGACGAGTCGCAGGCGATGGCGTACGGCATCCAGGGGGTGCCGTTCTTCGTCATCGACTCGGCCTACGGCGTCTCGGGTGCTCAGCCGGCGGACGCCCTGCTGCAGGTCCTCGACCAGGCGTGGGCGGCGTCGCACCCGTTGACGATGGTCGGCACACAGGCGACCGGCGACGCCGACTCGGGTCAGGCCTGCGGACCGGACGGCTGCGCGATCTAGTCGCCGCTAGACCGACTGTCAGCACAAGCGCGGCAGGTGATGGGCCAGCTGGCGCTGCCACGACGGCCAGTCGTGGGGGACGTCGTGACCCCAGACGTCCAGCTCGTGCGGGATCTCCTTCTCGGCCAGCCGGGCCGCGAAATCACGCGTGCCGGGCAGCGCCCCGGTGGGGTCCACCTCCCACGAGCCCTGACCGACCACCAGCAGCAGGAACAGCCGCGACCGTATCCAGTCGAGATGCTCGCCGTGCAGGTTGGCGATGTACTCCATCGGGTTGTGGAAGTAGGCGGCGTCTCCTCGCTCGCCCCACGAGTGCCAGTGCGAAGGGTCGTAGGTTCCGGACAGGCACAGCGCGTGCGCGAAGACATCGGCATGGCGCAGTGCGATGTTGGCCGCATGGAACGCACCGAGGCTGCAACCGGTCACGGCGAAGTCGTCCCGACCCCCGGAGTCCTCGCTGGCGAAGGGAACGACCTGCTCGAGCACCCACCGCTCGTAAAGGTCGTGGCGTCGAGCCCGCTCCTCCAGTGGCACCGAGCGGTCGGACCAGCTGAAGCCGTCCGCGGAGTCGACGCAGAAGAGCTTGACCCGCCCACCGTCGACCAGCCAGCGCACTGCGTCGACCATGCCGTTGTTCTGGTAGTCCCAGGCAGAGCCGGCTTCCGACGGGAACACGATCACCGGCCGGCCCCAGTGGCCGTGCACCACCACCTGGCCGCGGAAGCCGCTGTCCTCATCGGTGAGCTCGACCGCCCTCATCGCGGGAGCCCGCGGGACCGGGTCACCGGGCCACCTCGCGCAGCAAGCCGGTGAGCCACGGGTGGAACCCGTCCCTCCAGGCTGTGTAGTTGTGCGCGTCGCGCACCTCGCGCAGCATCACGTCGTAGCCCTGGGCGGACAGCGCGCGGGCCATGATCCTGTTGTTGGCGAGGTTCTCCTCGATCGTGCCGCAGGTCAGGACGGTCGGCACGGGGGAGGGGTGCCCGGTGGACCGCAGGATCGCGTCGACAGTGCGGACGACCCGGTCGTAGCGGGAGAACCGCCGCTCGTGAGCGTCGTGCCGCGGGTGGAAGAACGAGCCTGACTGCAGGAACAGCGCGTCCAGGCACGCGGGGTGCTGGCGCTGCACATGGAGCATCGCCAGGGCGCCGAGACTCGCACCGAGGCCGATCACCGCTGTGGTCGCGACCTCGTCGCGAGCGCGAGGGAGGACCGCCAGACACAGGGCGCGGGTGTAAGGCCCGTCGCCGGAGTAGCGGTCGTTGCGCGGTCCCGGGGGGAGCAGCGCGGCCCGCACCGGCGGCAGCTCTCCCGAGGTGATCATCGACGAGAGGTACGCCGTCAGCTTCGCCAGCGCGTCGTACTCCGGACCGTCGTGCACCGCGA
>JBBRVU010000016.1:0-39875 GCA_038246575.1 Actinomycetes bacterium
CCCTGCTCGACGGCGTCCTCGTGGCCGACGACGACGAGGTCCGCTTCGCCCATCCGATCCTCGCCGCGGCCGCCTACGAGCGGCTCGGGCCGGCGCGGCGGCGCGCGCTGCACGCCAGGGCGGCCGGCGCGTGTCCTGGTCTCGAGGAGCGGGCCCGGCATCTTGCCCTGTCCGCGGACGGTCCGGACGCGGAGGTGGCCCAGCTGATCGAGGGCGCGGCTCGACTGGCCGGCTCGCGCGGCGCACCCGACGCGGCCGCAGACCTGGCTGAGCACGCCGTGCGGTTGACCCCGGACCTCGACGAGTCGGCCAGCCTGCGTCGGCTGGCCGACCTTGCTGACTACCGCCTCGTCGGCGGCGACGAAACGGCTGCTCGCGCGGCGGTCGAGCAGGTCCTCGCCGGTGGGGCGGCGGGCGCCGTTCGGGTACGAGCCCTCGTGCTCACCGCGCTGTTCGCTCCGGACGCACGGACCGCCGTGTCCCAGCTCGAGCTGGCCAGCAGCGAACCAATGGACGACCCGCTCCTCGCCGCCCGCACCCTGACCCAGCTGGCGTGGCAACGTGGCGCTTGGCTCGGCGACATCTCCGCTGCGTATGCCGAGTCCGTAGCCGCCGTCGCACTCGCCGAGCGCCTCGACGACCCGCCGGTGCGGGTGTCGACGCTCACCACGGCCGGCCTGCTCGGGACCTTCGCCGGTGACCCGCAGGCCGAGATGCACTTTCAGCGGGCCCTGGACCTGGTCGGCGATCTGGAACGGCCGGCGGGGGACCATACGCCGCGCGTCGCCTACGCCCACGTCTGCTGGTGGCGCGGTGACTGGGCGACGGCAGCCGCCCTGCTGGACGCCGAGCGCGGGGCCGCTGACCGCCGGGGTGACGAGGGGTTGCTCACGCAGCTGGACATCTTCGGCGCGGACCTCGCGATCCGCCGCGGCCAGTGGGACGTGGCGGACAAGCTGCTGGGGACCGCCCTCGGCGAGGCACGGGACTACTGGCGGGTGATCGCCCTGGTCCGTCGCGCCATCCTGCGCGGTCGCCGTGGCAACCCGGCGGCCGCCGAGGATGCCGACGAGATCGCCGCAACGCCGTTCGCCGCGTCCGATCCGGTCATCGCGGCGGCCGCCGACTTCGCCCGCGGGCTCTTGCTCGCTGGCGAGGGCGGGACGGCGGCCGGTGACGCAGGTGCAGCCGCCGAGCTGATGCTGCGGTTGCCTCTGGCCGCCGCCGCCACCAGCGGACGGGCCCTGGAGTACGCAGCCCTCGTCCCGGAGACGGTCGGCGCCCTCGTCGAGGCGGGCAGATCGCCCGACGCCAGGTCGCTGCTGGGCGATTTCGAGGTGCGCAGTGATCAGCTGGGCGACTGGGGCGCGGCTGCGCTCGACCTGTGCCGTGGCCTGGTGCACGGCGGGGACGGCGACAGCGCCGCGGCGCTCGCGGCGCTCACCCGGGCGCGGGCCGCCTTCGCCGCGCTCGACGCCCCGTGGGAGATCGGCCTGTCACTGCTGGCCGAGGGCCGCACCTTGCGCCGGCTCGGACGCCGGCGGGACGCAGGCGTCCTGCTCGACCAGGCGGCCGACAGGTTCGCCCGACTCGGCGCCGAACCGGCCCGGCGGCGCGCGCTCGACGAGCTGGCTCGGGCCCGGCCCCGGCCGCGTCAGGACAGCGCGCCGACCGCGGCCGAGCGGCGGGTGGCCACGCTTGTCAGCTCCGGTCTGAGCAACCGGGAGGTCGCCGCGCGGCTGTCCACCTCGGTGGCCACGGTCGAGGCCCACCTGACCCGCATCTACAGCAAGCTGGGGGTGCGGTCGCGAACCCAGCTCGCTCGGCTGGTGGCGGAGGGCCGGCTCGACCTCGACCGCTGACGGGCGAAGTGTCGGGGTTTCCGGGACGCGGCAGCGACCGGACGGGTCCTAGCGTCGGGGCCGTGGCAGCCGGTGGCGCGACGACGTACCTCGTGGAGAGCTACCATCCCGGGCTCGACCGGGTTGGCGCCGCAACCATCGACGGTCGGCTGCGGGCCGTGGTCGACGGCCTGCGCGCGGAGGGGGTCGACGTGATCTGGTCCGGCTCGCTGGCGATCCTTGCGGAGGAGACGTACTCGTACCTGCTGACCTGCACGGATGTCACGTCCGTGAGCACCGTGAGCAGTCGGACCGGCCTGTCTGCCGGCCATGTCGTCGAAGTGCTGCTGGCTCCGCTGTCGTTAGGCCCGACTGCCCTGCGCGCGTAGACTCGCCCGGGTGACAACGACCGCTTCCCCTCCGGTCGAGCGCGGGTCCGCGAGCCCGGACCTGTCCGACATCACGGCTTCCGACGCCTCGTTGCGCCGGTTCTTGCACGGGCTCCCCGGGGTGGATCAGGTCGGCGCGGAGGCGCGCGCGGCGATGTTGTCGACGCGGTCGATCAAGACCACGGCGAAGGCGTGGGCGATCGATCTGGCGATCTCGATGATCGACCTGACCACGCTGGAGGGGTCGGACACCGCGGGCAAGGTGCGGGCGCTGTGCGCGAAGGCTATGCGCCCGGACCCGGCGGAGCCGGCGACTCCTCGGGTCGCGGCGGTGTGCGTCTACCCGGACATGGTGGCGATCGCGGTCGATGCGCTGGGTGGGAGTGGGGTGCACGTGGCGAGCGTCGCCACGGCGTTCCCCAGCGGCCGGTCCAGCCTGGAGGTGAAGCTGTCCGACACCCGCTCTGCGGTCGCGGCCGGTGCCGACGAGATCGACATGGTGATCGACCGCGGCGCGTTCCTGTCCGGGCGCTACCTGGATGTCTATGACGAGATCGTGGCCGTTCGTGGGGCGTGCGGTGACGCGCACCTGAAGGTGATCCTGGAGACCGGGGAGCTGGTGACCTATGACAACGTGCGCCGCGCGTCGTGGCTGGCGATGCTGGCCGGTGGGCACTTCATCAAGACCTCGACGGGCAAGATCGCGCCGGCTGCCACGCTCCCGGTGACCCTGGTCATGCTCGAGGCGGTGCGGGACTTCCGCGACGCGACCGGTCGCCAGGTCGGGGTCAAGCCGGCCGGGGGGATCCGCACCACCAAGGACGCGGTCAAGAACCTGGTGCTGGTCAACGAGACCGCCGGTGATGACTGGCTGGACGCGGACTGGTTCCGGATCGGCGCGTCCAGCCTGCTCAACGACCTGCTGATGCAGCGCACGAAGATCGCCACCGGCCGCTACAGCGGCCCCGACTACTTCACCCTCGACTAGCAGAGGCCGGCGAGATCCTGTGACACCGAAGAAGTTCGACTACGCCCCGGCCCCGGAGTCGCGGGCGATCCTGGACCTGAAGCCGTCCTACGGGCTGTTCATCAACGGGGAGTTCGTCGACCCGATCGACGGGCACGCGTTCAAGACCGTCAGCCCGGCGACGGAGGAGGTCCTCGCCGAGGTCACCGACGCCGGGTCCGCCGACGTGGACCGCGCGGTCGCCGCGGCGCGCAAGGCCTACGACAAGGTGTGGTCCAGGCTGGCCGCGCGCGAGCGCGGCAAGTACCTGTTCCGGATCGCGCGCATCCTGCAGGAGCGGGCTCGTGAGCTGGCGGTGTGCGAGTCGCTGGACAACGGCAAGCCGATCCGCGAGTCGCGCGACGTGGACATCCCGCTGGTCGCGGCGTGGTTCTTCCACTACGCAGGGTGGGCCGACAAGCTCGACCATGCCGGCTACGGCCGCGATCCGCGGCCGCTGGGTGTCGCGGGTCAGGTGATCCCGTGGAACTTCCCGCTGCTGATGCTGGCCTGGAAGGTCGCGCCGGCGTTGGCCTGCGGGAACACGGTGGTGCTCAAGCCCGCCGAGACGACACCGCTGACGGCGCTGTTGTTCGCCGAGATCTGCCAGCAGGCCGACCTGCCTCCGGGCGTGGTCAACATCCTCACCGGCGCGGGCGAGACGGGGCGGGCGCTGGTCGAGCACCCCGGTGTCGACAAGGTCGCGTTCACCGGCTCGACCGAGGTCGGGAAGATGATCGCCCGCTCGACCGCGGGCACCCGCAAGAAGGTCACCCTCGAGCTGGGCGGCAAGGCCGCGAACATCGTGTTCGACGACGCGCCGGTCGACCAGGCCGTCGAGGGCATCGTCAACGGCATCTTCTTCAACCAGGGCCACGTGTGCTGCGCCGGGTCACGGCTGCTCGTGCAGGAGTCGGCCTACGACGAGGTGCTGTCCTCGCTCAAGCGGCGCCTGGGCACGCTGCGCCTGGGCGACCCGCTGGACAAGAACACCGACATCGGCGCCATCAACTCCGCCGAGCAGCTCACCCGGATCCGCGAGCTCTCCGCGGTCGGGGACGCCGAGGGCGCGGACCGCTGGTCGCCGCCGTGCGAGCTGCCGGACAAGGGGTTCTGGTTCCCCCCGACGGTGTTCACCGGCGTCAGCCAGGCGCACCGGATCGCCCGCGAGGAGATCTTCGGCCCGGTGCTGTCGGTGCTGACCTTCCGCACCCCGGCCGAGGCTGTCGAGAAGGCGAACAACACCCCGTACGGGCTCTCGGCGGGAGTCTGGACCGACAAGGGCTCGCGCATCCTGTGGATGGCGGGCCAGCTGCGCGCCGGTGTGGTGTGGGCCAACACGTTCAACCGCTTCGACCCGGCCTCGCCCTTCGGCGGCTACAAGGAGTCGGGCTACGGCCGCGAGGGCGGCCGGCACGGGCTGGAGGCCTACCTCGATGTCTGAGCGACTGGACGTGCGCAAGACGTACAAGCTGTTCATCGGCGGGAAGTTCCCGCGCTCGGAGTCCGGACGCTCCTACGAGGTCACCGACCGCAAGGACCGCTTCGTCGCCAACGCCGCGATGGCCTCCCGCAAGGACGCCCGCGACGCGGTCGTCGCCGCGCGCAAGGCGTTCGGGGGCTGGTCGGGTGCCACCGCTTACAACCGTGGTCAGGTGCTCTACCGGGTCGCCGAGCTGCTCGAAGGCCGCCGCGACCAGTTCGTCGCCGAGATCGCCGCCGGCGAAGGCCTGACCGCGGCCAAGGCGCGCGCCGCTGTCGAGGCCGCGATCGACCGCTGGGTCTGGTACGCCGGATGGTCGGACAAGGTGATGCAGGTGCACGGCTCGGCCAACCCGGTCTCGGGCCCGTACTTCGACTTCTCGATCCCCGAGCCCACCGGTGTCGTGGCCGTCCTGGCCCCCCAGGAGTCCTCACTTCTCGGCCTGGTCTCGGTCCTCGCGCCCGCTGTGGTCACCGGAAACACCGTGGTCGTGCTGGCCAGCGAGCTGCGTCCGCTCCCGGCGGTGACGCTCTCCGAGGTGCTCGCCACCTCCGACGTCCCCGGCGGCGTCGTGAACATCCTCACCGGGCGCACCGACGAGGTCGCACCGTGGCTGGCCTCGCACATGGATGTCAACGCCATCGACCTCGCCGGCGCCAGCGAGACCTCGGCCACCGACCTCCAGATCGCCGCCGCCGACAACCTCAAGCGGGTGCTGCGCCCGCAAGCGACCAACTGGACGCTCACCCCCGGGCCGGAGCGGATGTTCGCCCACCTCGAGACCAAGACCGTCTGGCACCCCATCGGCGTCTGACGGCGCGACGTTCTCGCTAGCCTCCGTCCGCGGCCCAGCCACGGCCGAGCTCCGCACAGACCTCGGCGGCGAGCTCGATGAAGCGTTCGACGCTCGAGGGCAGCTGCCGGTCCGCGTGCCAGACCAGCGCCAGGTTCCGCGCCGGCAGACCGGTCACGTCGGGGATGACCGCGATCTCCGGGTCGTCCTCATCGACAGTGAGCCGCGGCATGAGGGCGTAGCCGAGCCCCGCCGCGACGAAGCCCTGGATGGTCGGGTTGTCGTTGGAGCGGAACACGAAGCTGGGGTCCAGGCCGGTCCGGCGCAGGTAGTAGAGGAGGTCCTCGAACTCCCGGGGGTCACTGAAGCCGATCAGCGGCAGCCTCGCGGCCGCGCGCAGGCTGATCGAGGCGTCACCGGCCTCGGGCGCGTCCGCCGGCGCCACCAGGACGTAGGGGTCGTCGAGCACGCGGCGCACCGCGAACGGACCGTCCGGCAGCGGCAGCGGTGCGAACGACAGGTCGAAGCGGCCGTCCTCGACCGCGTCGACGAGCTCGGAAAGGTCCCAGATCTCCTGGGGTACGAGCTCGATGCCGGGTCGTTCCTGCCGGAAGCTGCGGATCAGCCGGGGCAGCACCTTGGTCCCGATGCTCTGCATGGTGCCGACCCGCAGTGCCCCCTTCTCCCCCGCCAACACGGCGGCGACGTCGGCCTGGGCGGCGTGGAGCCGGGCGACGACCGCCCGGGCGTGCCCGACGAGCACCTCGCCGAGCGAGGTCAGCCGGACGTGTCGCGGCCCACCCGGGCGATCGAACAAGGCTGCGCCGACCGAGCGCTCCAGGGACGCGATCTGCTGACTGACAGCCGACTGGGTGTAGCCCAGCTCGCCTGCCGCTCCGCTGAAGGTCCCGGTGTCCACGACCGCGAGCAGGGCAGCCAGCTGTTTCGTGTCCCAGCTCGGCCCGTACGGGCGGCTGTCACGAGGTGGATGTTCATAAGTAAAACTGATGGTGTCTCCCCGGAACTGTGGTTGGACTAATCATGCCACGGTGCCGACCATAGAGACATGTTCCTCACCGACTGCCAGACGTGCGGCCGGCGCGACCTGCGCGGCGCACGTTCCATCGAGATGCTCGTCAACACCGACGGCGGCGCCGTCCTGGTCTACTCCTGCACCAAGTGCGGGACGACGAACGCGCTCCACCCGGCCACCGCCACGCCTGCGGTGGCCACCGAGCACGTCCCCGCGAAGGGTGACCTGGTCGCTGCCTGACCCGTCTGTCAGACGACACCCGGCGCCGGACCCCTCTGGGGTCCGGCGCCGTTGCTTGGTCAGGCCTGCAGCGCGGCGTAGCCCGGCTTGATCACGGTGTTGATGATGGCCAGCCGCTCGTCGAACGGGATGAATGCCGACTTCATGGCATTGACGGTGAACCACTGGAAGTCACTGGCGCCGTAGCCGAACGCCTCGGCCAGCTGGATGAACTCCTTTGTCATCGAGGTCCCGCTCATCAGCCGGTTGTCGGTGTTGATGGTGACCCGGAAGTACAGCCGTCGCAGCAGCCCGATCGGGTGCTCGGCGATCGACTTGGCGGCGCCGGTCATCACGTTGGACGTCGGGCACATCTCCAGCGGGATCCGCTTGTCCCGGACGTAGGCCGCGAGCCGGCCGAGGCGGACCGGGTCGTCCGCCGCGACCCCGACCTCGATGTCGTCGATGATCCGTACGCCGTGGCCGAGGCGGTCGGCGCCGCACCACTGGATTGCCTGCCAGATCGAGGGCAGCCCGAAGCCTTCGCCTGCATGGATGGTGAAGTGGGCATTCTCACGCTGGAGGTACTCGAACGCGTCCAGGTGCCGGGTGGGCGGGTAGCCCGCCTCGGCGCCGGCGATGTCGAAGCCGACAACGCCCTCGCCCCGG
This sequence comes from Actinomycetes bacterium, assembly GCA_038246575.1. Taxonomy (GTDB): domain Bacteria; phylum Actinomycetota; class Actinomycetes; order JACCUZ01; family JACCUZ01; genus JACCUZ01. The sequence continues at coordinate 7,434 of JBBRVU010000016.1, forward strand.
TAGCGGATCGCCAGCTCGGCGATCTCCATCGAGCGGGCGGCGTGCCGCATGGCGGTGACCAGAGCACCGACCTGGATCGGGTGCCCGGCCTGCGCGGCCCTCCGCTCCCCCTCGCGGAAGCCCTCGTTGACCGCTTCGACGACCTCGGGCAGCTCGAGGCCGCCCTCGACGTGCAGCTCCGGCGCGTAGCGGACCTCCGCGTAGACCACGCCGTCGGCGGCCAGGTCCTCGGCGCACTCGGCCGCGACGCGGTAGAGCGCGTCGCGGGTCTGCATGACCCCCACCGTGTGGGCGAAGGTCTCCAGGTAGTCCTCGAGCGACCCGGAGCTGGCCGCCTCGACGAACCAGCGCCCGAGCTCCGCGACATCGGTGGTCGGCAGCTCGCCATAGCCGGTCTCGGCCGCCAGCTCGACCACGGTGGCCGGGCGCAATCCGCCATCCAGGTGATCGTGGAGGAGGACCTTGGGCGCGGCACGAAGTTCCTGGTCGGTCAAAGACTTGGTCACGTGATCACGTTACCGTCTGCCAGACTCTCAACTTCGGGGTCATCGGACACGAAGAAAGAGGCATGACGGTGGGGCAACGCGAGGATGTCCGGATTATCCGGCCTGCAGCCATCCTCGATGAGCGGGCGGCGGCGCAGGTCCTGCAGCAGCTGCGCCGGCTGGACGTGTCCGCCGGCGGCGTCTGGAACGCCACGTCCTCGCTGTGGCAGCGCTACGACGCCCCCTGGGACGGCATCGGCGGGACGCGCGGCGAAGCCAAGCTGCTGGGCTCCATCGCGGTGATGTACGACAGCCCGCACCGCCACGAGATCACGATCTACAAGGTGACCGTCACCGAGCACGGGCTCGATCAGGGCTGGACGGTCGAGACCCTCTGCGACGACGCCCTCATCTGGGCCGGGCTGACCATCGCCACCTGTCCGCGGGCCGAGCTGGGAGTCCCGCCCGGCGACGACCCCTTCCGGCGCCCCTAGCCGACGCTGAGGCCGACTCAGTCCTCGCGGTGGGCCAGGTCGGGCCCGAACGCCGGCAGGCACACCGCGACGTAGTCCGCACCCTCGGCCCCGACGCGGTAGCGCACCCGTTCACCGGCCTGCGTGAGCACCGCCTGGCCGGCCGGGACGCTCAGCTCGCCGCCGTCGTGCTCCACGACGACCTCACCGGCGAGCACCAGGGTGACCTCGTCGAACTCCGGCGTCTGGGCGGGCTCCTCCCATCCTGCGGGCGCGGTCATGTGAGCCACCGACACCGACGCCGTGCCGGACGTGACCCGGCCGACGTACTCGTTGATGACCTTGCCGCCGGGCACAGGGATCCGGCTAGGGGTCGCGATGAGCTGGGGCACGTGGGTTGTCAGCCTTTCGGGTCGGCGGCGATCCGGTCCAGCACGAGGGCCGGCAGGTCCGGGCGCGAGCCCTCGGGGGCGATGCTCACGGCGTCGGCGAGGGCCGCCTGCGCGCGGGCGAAGCGGTCGGGGTCGTCGGTGTGCAGGGTGAACAGCGGCTCTCCCCCGCGCACGGCCGCGCCGGGCTTGGCGTGCATCTCCACCCCGGCCCCGGCCTGGACCGGGTCCTCCTTGCGGGCCCGCCCGGCGCCGAGGCGCCAGGCGGCGACCCCGACGGCGTAGGCATCGAGGCCGACCAGCACGCCGTCGGCGGGCACCGGGACGGTCTGGGTCTCCCTGGCCGTGGGCAACGGTGCCTCCGGATCGCCCCCCTGGGCGCGCACCATGGCCCGCCACACGTCCATCGCCGCGCCGTCGGCGAGCCGCTCCGCGGGGTCCACGCCGTCCAGTCCCGCCGCGGACAGCATCTCCCGAGCCAGGGTCACGGTCAGCTCGACGACGTCCGGCGGCCCGCCACCGGCAAGGACCTCGACCGACTCGCGGACCTCGAGCGCGTTGCCGGCGGTCAGGCCGAGCGGGGTGGTCATGTCGGTGAGCAGCGCCACGGTGCGGACGTCGTGGTCTGTGCCCAGGGCGACCATCGTGCGGGCCAGCTCACGTGCGGACTCGACGTCCTTCATGAACGCCCCGGACCCGACCTTGACGTCGAGAACCAGCGCGCCGGTGCCCTCCGCGATCTTCTTGCTCATGATCGAGCTGGCAATCAGCGGGATCGCCTCGACTGTGCCGGTCACATCGCGGAGCGCATAGAGCTTCTTGTCGGCCGGGGCCAGGTCGTCGCTGGCCGCGCAGATGACCGCACCCACCTCGCCGAGCTGGGTCAGCATCTCCTCGCGGGACAGTGTCGCGCGCCAGCCGGGGATCGACTCGAGCTTGTCCAGGGTGCCGCCGGTGTGCCCCAGTCCCCGGCCGGACAGCTGCGGCACGGCGGCGCCGCAGGCGGCGACCAGCGGGGCCAGCGGCAGCGTGATCTTGTCGCCGACGCCGCCGGTCGAGTGCTTGTCGGTCGTCGGGCGCCCGCCGAGCGCCTCGGCCGGGAAGTCCATCCGGATCCCCGACGCGATCATCGCGTCGGTCCAGCGCGAGATCTCCTGGCGATCCATGCCGTTGAGCAGGATCGCCATCGCCAGGGCGGCCATCTGCTCGTCGGCGACTGCACCGCGGGTGTACGCGTCGATCACCCAGTCGATCTCGGGGCCGCCCAGCACCCCTCCGTCGCGCTTGGTCCGGATGACATCGACCACGTCGAAGTCGCTCATGAGCGCCCCTCCCCCCACGAAGTGGGCGCTACGGCCCCCGACACGCCGCACGACTGGTGTGTCGGCGTCCACACGGTCATCGGGTCTCGAGATCGTCGGGCCCGAAGGCGTCCGGCAGCACGTCGCTCATCGGGCGTACGCCCCGCACCGTCTCGATGAGCATCCGTGGACCGCCGTTCTCCCAGAGCAGCTGCCGGCACCGCCCGCACGGCATCAGCACGTCGCCGTTCCCGTCCACGCAGACCATCGCGACCAGCCGGCCGCCACCGCTGGCATGTAGATCGGAGACCAGACCGCACTCGGCGCACAGCCCGACGCCGTACGACGCGTTCTCGACATTGCACCCTGAAACAACCCGGCCGTCGTCCACCAGTGCCGCAGCACCGACCTTGAACTTCGAGTACGGGGCATACGCGCGCCCCATGACGTCCACTGCTGCCGAACGCAGGGCCGACCAGTCGATGTCCACCTCAGCCACCCTGACCTCGCCGATAGGGCTGCCCGTCGGCCGCGGGCATTCGTAGTCGTTGCGACGCGAGCGCGAGCACCAGCAGCGTCGTGACGTAGGGCGTCATCGTGGTGAAGGCGCCCGGCACCTCGTCGCTGAGCGCGAACCAGACCAGGAACAGCACGCCGGCGATGGCCGTGAGCGCGCCGGGCACGATGCGCCGGCGCAGCAGGAGATAGACGGCGGCAGCCAGCAGCAGGACTCCCACCAGCAGCAGCGCGTGCACCGACTCGCCACCGCGCCGCAGCTGCAGCGCATCGGTGTAGCCGAAGAGCCCGGCGCCCGCGAGCAACCCGCCGGGACGCCAGTTGCCGAAGATCATCGCCGCCAGCCCGATGAAGCCTCGTCCTGCGGTCTGCCCCTCGCGATAGCCGTTGCCGGCCACGACGGCGAGGAATGCGCCGCCGATGCCCGCGAAAGCGCCGGACATGATCACGGCGGCGTACTTCATCAGGTAGACGTTGACGCCGAGGGACTCAGCGGCGGTCGGGCTCTCCCCACAGGCGCGCAGCCGCAACCCGAAGGCCGTCCGCCAGAGCACGAAGTAGGAGCCGATCACCAGACCGATGGCCAGCACGGTCAGCAAGGAGACACCCGAGAAGAGACCGCGTCCGATCCCGGCCAGGTCGGAGACGAGGAAGAAGTCCCTCTTCTGCAGCTCGAGCAACGGATCGCCGAGCCCGGGTAACGACAGGGTCGTGATGTCCGCGAGTGGTGGCGACTGTGACTCGCCACCGCCGCGGACGCCCTCGAAGGCGACCACAGAGAGAAACTGGGTCACACCCAGGCCCAGGATGTTGATGGCCACGCCGGACACGATGTGGTCGACGCCGAAGGTCACGGTCGCGAGCGCGTGCACCAGGCCGCCGACGGCACCGAACAACGCGCCGACGAGGACACCGGTCCACGGTCCCCACTGGTAGCCGGCCCAGCCCGCGCCCCAGGTGCCGAGGACCATCATCCCTTCGAGGCCGATGTTCACGACGCCGGCACGCTCGGCCCAGAGGCCGCCGAGTCCGGCCATCGCGATCGGCACGGCCAGGGCCAGGGCAGCTCCGATGGTGCCGCTCGAGGTGAGGTCGGTGGCCCCGGTCAGGGCACCCACGACGCTGAGCACCACGATGAGTCCGGCGACGGCAAGCAGGACGCGGGGCAGGCCGGCCCGCGGCATCCGCAGGCCTCGAGCCGACCGGGCACGCTCCGGCTCGGCGGGGTCGGGGCGAGACGCGCCGGGTCGGGATCCGAGCAGGCTCATGCCGACACCTCCTCACGTTGCTGGGGCGGCGGTGGCGGTGGTGGCGACCCGGACTCCAGCTCGCGGCTGACCCGGCGTTGCTCGGCGATCACCGTGTAGCGGCGGACGAGCTCGTAGACCACGACCACCGAGAGCACGATGGTGCCCTGCATGATCAGGACGATCTCTTTGGAGATGTCGTTGATGTCGAGAATGATCGACGACGAGTCCAGGAACGAGAACAGCAACGCAGCCAGCGCCATCCCGATCGCGTTGTTGCGCCCGAGGAGCGCGATCGCGATGCCGGTGAACCCGAGACCGGCCGGGAAGTCCAGGCTGTACGACCTCGTCGTGGCACCGAGCAGCTGCGGCATGCCGACCAAGCCGGCGACGGCGCCGGAGAGCAGCATCGAGACCAGCACCATGCGCTTGACGTTGACTCCGCTGGCCACCGCCGCGCTCTCCGAACGTCCGGTGGCTCGCAGGTCGAAGCCGAACCTGGTTCGCGAGAGGATCACGGTGTAGGCGATGCCGGCCAGAGCCGCGACCACGATGAAGCCCACGACGTTCAACGTCGGGCTGCCGGGGAACGGGATGCCCGGCAATGCCCCCGACTCGGCGATCGGCTTGGTCCCGATGTTGTTGCTGCCTGCCACGTCGACGGCGACCCGCCGCAGCAGGAAGGCGATGAGTGCGGTGGCGATGAAGTTGAGCATGATCGTGGAGATGACCTCGCTCACCCCACGCGTCGTCTTGAGCAGGCCCGCGATGCCGGCCCACATCGCACCGACGAGCATCGCAGTCAGCACGATGACCAGGATGTGCAACGGCTTGGGCAGCGACACCTCGGCACCGACCACGGCTGCGCAGAACGCGGCCAGCCGGTACTGCCCGTCGACGCCGATGTTGAACAGGTTCATCCGGAAGCCGATGGCGACCGCCAGCGCCGACAGGAAGTAGACGGTCCCCTGGTTGATGGTCACCGCCAGCACGCGCGGCTGCTTGCCGTAGTCGTAGACCGCCTGCACGGTCGAGCCAACCGGGTCGCCGGTGGCCTTGAGCACCAGGCCGGTGACCAGCAACGCGAAGGAGATGGCGACGAGCGGGGTCCCGACGGTCAGGGCGAGCCGTCGCGTGTCCAGCCGGGCCATCATGCGCGCTCCCCCGCCCCGGTCATGGCTGACCCGAGCTCCTCGGGCGTCACCGTCGCAGGGTCGACCTCGGCCACCAGCCGCCCCCGCAGGATCACCTTGAGCGAGTCGGAGAGCCCGATCAGCTCGTCGAGGTCGGCCGAGATCAGCAGCACCGCGAGCCCTTTGTGACGGGCGTCGCGGATGTGGTCCCAGATGGCCGCCTGCGCACCGACGTCGACTCCTCGGGTCGGGTGCGCGGCGATCAGCACCCGCGGTGTGCCGCTCATCTCTCGCCCCACGATGAGCTTCTGCTGGTTGCCTCCGGAGAGCGAGGACGCCAGGACGTCGATGCCGGGGGTGCGTACGTCGTACTGCTCCACGATCCGCTGCGTGTCGGCACGGGCGCTGCGCCGGTCGATCCAGGGGCCGTTGACGTTCGTCTCCTCGGTCTGGTGACCGAGGATGCGGTTCTCCCACAGCGGTCCGTCGAGCAGCAGACCATGCCGGTGCCGGTCCTCGGGGATGTAGGCGATGCCCGCCTCGCGGCGTCGGCGGGTCGACCAGGTCGTGAAGTCTTCGTCGCCGAGCGCCAGCGAGCCAGCGACCAGGGTGCGCATGCCCATGACGGCCTCGACGAGCTCGGCCTGGCCGTTGCCCTCGACGCCGGCGATGCCCAGCACCTCCCCGGCGTGGATGGTCAACGACACGTCGTCGAGCAGGGTGCGACCGTCAGCCGAGTGCACGGTCAGGGACGTCGCCTTCAGCACCACCTCGTCGGTCACCGTGGAGTCTCGGGTGTCCGGCGTGGGCAGCTCGCTGCCGACCATCAGCTCGGCCAGCTCCCGCGCTGTGACCTGGGACGGCTCGACCGTGTCGACGGTGGTGCCACGCCGGATCACGGTGATCTCGTCGGCGACCTGCAGGACCTCGTCGAGCTTGTGCGAGATGAACAGAACCGTGAGGCCTTCTTCCTTGAGCTCGCGCAGGTTGTCGAAGAGCTCGTCGACCTCCTGCGGCACGAGGACAGCGGTGGGCTCGTCCAGGATGAGGATCCGGGCGCCGCGGTAGAGGACCTTGAGGATCTCGACCCGTTGCCGGTCCCCTACACCCAGGTCCTCGACCAGCTGGCCGGGTTCGACACCGAGTCCGTAGTTGTCCGAGATCTCCTTGATGCGGCGGCGGGCCTCGCCGAAGTCGATGACACCGGCGCGGGTGGGTTCACTGCCGAGGACCACGTTCTCGAGGACTGTCAGGTTGTCGGCCAGCATGAAGTGCTGGTGGACCATCCCGACACCGGCGTCGATGGCGTCGCTCGGCGTCCCGAAGGACTGGTGCTTGCCGTTGATGCTGATGGTGCCCTCGTCCGGGCGCTGCATGCCGTAGAGGATCTTCATCAGGGTGGACTTGCCGGCCCCGTTCTCACCGACGATCGCGTGCACCTGACCACGCCTGACCGAGATGTTGACGTCGCGGTTGGCGATCACGCCGGGGAAGCGCTTGGTGATGCCGGTCAGCTCGACGGCGATGTCGGCCGGAGCCCGCACCGAGGCGGAGGTACTCGAGCTGGCGATGGTGCACCTTCCTTCCACGTGACCGGTGTGGCGGCCAGGGGTGAAACGCCGACCAGGCCCGAGGAGACGCTATCGCCCCTCGGACCCGGTCGTTGGTGGTCCGCTTCGCGGACTCCGGTGCTACTTCTCCGGAACCGTGATGCTGCCGTCGATGATCTGCGCCTTGTACTCCTCGAGCTTCGGGGCGATGTCGTCGACCTGCCCACCACTGGTGGAGTAGCCGACGCCGTCCTTGGACAGGTCGAACGTCAGGCTGCCGGCCTGGAAGTTGTCGTCGACCACGCTCTTGATGAAGTCGAAGACCGCGACGTCGACCTTCTTCAGCATCGAGGTGAGGATGACGTCTTGGACCGCGGGGTCGGCCGTCTCGTACTGGTCAGAGTCGACGCCGATGGCCAGGCCGCCGGCGTCCTTGGCGGCCTCGAACACGCCGCCACCGGAGCCACCAGCGGCGTGGTAGACCACGTCGGCGCCGTTGTCGAACATGCCCGCGGCAGCGGTCTTGCCCTTGGCCGGGTCACCGAAGCCGGAGAAGTCCGGCGGCTGGGTCAGGTACTTGATCTGGACCTTGATGTCCGGGTTGACGGCCTTGGCCCCGGCGACGTAGCCGGCCTCGAACTTGTGAATCAGGGGGACGTCGACGCCGCCGACGAAGCCCACGTTGCCGCTCTTGGACTTCAGCGCTGCTGCCGCACCGACGAGGAACGAGCCCTCGTTCTCGGCGAAGAGCAGGTTGGCGATGTTGTCGCCGACCGCTGCTGCGTCGTCGATGATCGCGAACTTGGTGTCGGGCAGCTCCGTGGCGACCTTGGCCACTGCACCCGAGTAGGCGAAACCGACCGCGATGACGGGGTTGAACCCGGCACTGGCGAGCGCGCGTAGGCGCTCTTCCTTGGCGGCGTCGGCCTCACCGTTGCTGGCCTCGGCCTCCTTGGCCTCGATCCCCAGCTCGGCGGTGGCCTTGTCCAGACCGGCGGCGGCGGCGTCGTTGAACGACTGGTCACCGCGCCCGCCGATGTCGTAGGCGAGACCGACCTTGATGTCGCTGGCGGGGGCGCTGCTCTCCGTGCTGCCGCCCGCATTGTCGGTGCTCGTGCTGGGGGCACTGCTGCCACCGCAGGAGGTGAGGATCATGGCACCGGCGAGAAGGCCCGCCGCAAGTGTGGTCACCCGTCGCACAGGGTGTCTCCTTCCAATGGGCCAGGCGCCGCAGTCGAGGCGCCGGAGCCGACCGCTTCCCGGTCGACAATGGCGCACTCTAGCCACATAAGCAGTGCCGATGTGACGGGCTGAGCGGATGTCCGCCAAGGCTGTTATAAGAACGAGAGGTTGACCGCTACAGCGAAAGGCTGGCGGCGGCGACAAGCACCCGGACCCCGACGGAGATCGCCCGCTCGTCGGCGTCGAACCGGCCCTGATGCAGATCGAACCGGTCATTCTCGGACACTTCGGGCGGGCAGACACCCAGTCTGGCCAACGCTCCGGGGATCCCGTCGAGGTACCACGCGAAGTCCTCCCCGCCCAGGCTCTGCTCGGTCCCCACCAGCGCCTCGACGCCTTCGGTCGCCTCGACGGCAGCGGCCAGGATCGCCACGCTCGTCGCCTCGTTGTCCACCGGCGGGACGTTGCGCGTGTACGTCACGTCGGCGGTGGCGCCGTAGGGCGCCACGATCGCGTGCACGCTTTGCTCGACGAGATCGGGGGCATCCGCCCAGGCACTCGTGTCCAGGCAGCGGATGGTCCCCTCGACCTCACCGGTCTGCGGGATCGCGTTGGCCGCTCGCCCGGCGGCGACCCGGCCCCAGACGAGGCTCAGCGCCGCACGGGGATCGACGCGGCGGCTCAGCACGGCCGGCAGCTCGGTGATCAGGGCGCCCAGCGCGTAGACCAGGTCTGCGGTCAGGTGCGGTCGGGCCGTGTGTCCGCCCGCGCCGGAGAGCCGGATGTGGAGCTGGTCGGCCGATCCCGTGATCGGGCCGGTGCGCAGTCCCACCTGGCCCACATCGGTCCTGGGGTCGCAGTGCAGGGCGAAGATGCGCTCCACGCCGCTCACACCGCCGGCCTCGATCACTCCTCGTGCCCCGCTGCGTGCGGACTCCTCGGCCGGCTGCATCACCAGCCGGACCCGGCCGCGCAGCAGCCCGTCCCGAGCCAGGTCGGCGAGCACCAGCCCGGCCCCCAGGACCATCGTCGCGTGCATGTCGTGACCGCAGGCGTGACAGACCCCTGGAACGGTTGACCGGTAGTCGACGGACTTTGCGTCCAGGATCGGCAGCGCGTCGATGTCGGCGCGCAGCCCGACCAGACGCTCGCCGGAGCCGACGTCGCAGACCAGCCCGGTGCCGCCCGGCAGCACCCGTGGCTCCAGACCGGCGGCCTCGAGCCGCTGGCGCAGCACGTTGGTCGTTCGCGCCTCGGCCCAGGACAGCTCCGGGTGGGCGTGCAGGTCGCGGCGCAGGGCGATCAGCTCGTCCTCGTAGGCCTTCACCCGCGCGACGAGATCGTCGGGCAGCTCCGCATGTACCACTCGCGCGACCTTACCTTCGCACGGCGCCGGTGACGCAGGCCCGGGCCGCGGCTCAGAACGCGTCGACGGGCTGGTAGACGCCCCAGACCTCGCGCAGGACGTTGCAGACCTCGCCGACGGTCGCCCCGGCGCGCAGCGCGTCGTGCATCGGGTAGAGGACGTTGTCCGATCCCTCGGCAGCTGCGCGCAGCGCATCCAGGCAGCGCGTGACCTCGGCCGCGTCTCTGGCGGCGCGCAGGTCGGCGAGCCGCTTGGCCTGATTCGCCTCGATCGACGGGTCGACCCGCAACGGCTCGTAGCGCTCGTCTGCGTCTCGGGCGAAGCGGTTGACCCCGACGACGGTGCGGGTGCCGTCCTCGATCGAGGTGACCACGTCGTATGCCGACTGCTCGATCTCACGCTTCTGAAAGCCGGTCTCGATGGCCGACACCGCACCGCCCAGGTCGGCCACCCGGTCCATCAGCTCGCGGATGGCGGTCTCGAGGTCATCGGTCATCGACTCCACGGCGTAGGACCCGGCGAACGGGTCGACGGTCGCTGTCAGGTCGCTCTCGTAGGCGATCACCTGCTGAGTCCGCAACGCCAACCGGGCCGCCTTCTCCGACGGCAGCGCGATCGCCTCGTCGTAGGAGTTGGTGTGCAGCGACTGGGTTCCACCGAGCACCGCGGCCAGTGCCTGCACGGTGACGCGGACCATGTTGACCTCGGGCTGCTGGGCGGTGAGCTGGACCCCGGCGGTCTGCGTGTGGAAGCGCAGCATCATCGACCTGGGATCCTTGGCACCGAACTCGTCACGCATCATCCCCGCCCAGATCCGGCGGGCGGCGCGGAACTTCGCCACCTCCTCCAGCAGGGTCGTGCGGGACACGAAGAAGAACGACAGCCGCGGGGCGAAGTCGTCGACCGCGAGCCCGGCGTCGAACGCCGCCTGGACGTACGCCCGGGCGTTCGCCAGGGTGAATGCCACCTCCTGCGCGGGCGTCGCGCCGGCCTCGGCCATGTGGTAGCCCGAGATCGAGATGGTGTTCCACCGCGGGATCTCACGCTGGCAGTAGGCAAAGATGTCGCTGATCAGCCGCAACGAGTGCTGGGGCGGATAGATGTACGTGCCCCGCGCGATGTACTCCTTGAGCACATCGTTCTGGATCGTGCCGGTCAGCTTCGACGGGTCGACCCCCTGCTCCTCGGCCACCAGCTGGTAGAGCAGCAGCAGCACCGCCGCGGGCGCGTTGATGGTCATCGACGTCGACACCTCGTCCAGCGGGATGCCATCGAAGAGCGTGCGCATGTCCTCGATCGAGTCGATCGCCACGCCGACCTTGCCGACCTCGCCGTGGGCAACCGGGTCGTCGGAGTCGTAGCCCATCTGGGTCGGCAGGTCGAAGGCGACCGAGAGCCCGCCGGTGCCTGCCTCCACGAGCTGGTGGTAGCGCTCGTTGGACTCGGCCGCGGTCCCGAACCCCGCGTACTGCCGCATCGTCCACGGCCGCCCGGTGTACATCGACGGGTACACGCCACGCGTGAACGGATAGCTGCCCGGCTCGCCCAGCCGCTCGGCCGCGTCCCAGCCCTCGACAGCCTCCGGGCCGTACACAGGCTCGATCGGACGCCCGGACTCCGACCTGCGCGACATGCCAGGGATGGTAGTCAGGTCCACCAGGACGCCCCTCGCGGCGGCTAGCCTGAGCCCGCGATGCGAGTGATCATTAGGCGAGCGACGACGCGGCTCCTCGCCGCGGCCGCGGTGGCGACGCTGCTGCTGCCGGGGACGGCCGGGATCGCCGCCGCGACCGGCTCGCCCACCGACCCCGTCGGGGGTCCGGCGCTGGCCGGCCGTGGCCTGGTCGTCGACGCTCCGGGAGCGACGCCGCTGCCTGACGTCGGTGCGGCTTCCTGGGTCCTTGCCGACCTGGACAGCGGCGAGGTCCTCGCCGCCCAGGATGCTCACGGCCGCTATCGCCCGGCGAGCACCCTGAAGATCCTCACCGCGCTGACCCTGCTCCCCCAGCTGGATCCGGAGGCGAGCTATACCGCGAGGTTCGAGGACGCCAACGTGGACGGCAGCAAGGTCGGCATCGTGCCCGAGGCCACGTACACCGTGCACAACCTGTTCGAAGCCCTGTTCCTGGTCTCGGGCAACGACGCGGCTCGTTCGCTCGCCACGGCCGCCGGCGGCGTCGGCCCGACCACGGCGGCGATGAGCACCGTCGCCCGCGACCTGGGCGCCCGGGACACCAAGGTCGTCAACCCCAGTGGTCTGGACGCCAAGGGCCAGTACACCTCGGCCTACGACCTGGCGGTGATCGGCCGGGCCGCCATGGCGCGCGAGGACTTCCGGACCTATGTCGGCACCGTCAAGTCCCAGTTCCCCGGGAAGATGCCCAAGGCCGGAAAGGTGCGCAAGACCTTCGAGATCTACACCCAGGACCGGCTGCTGCTGAACTACCGCGGCGCGATCGGCATCAAGACCGGATGGACGACCAAGGCCCGGGGGACGTTCGTCGGGGCGGCGACACGGGGCGGCCGGACACTGGTGGCCACCGTCATGCGCACCGACGGACAGTCCTGGCGGGAGTCGGGCGACCTGCTCACCTGGGGTTTCAAGAACGCGTCGCTGGCACGGCCGGTGGGGACGCTCAACGCCGTCACCGCACCGTACGCCGCTGTGGACTCGGGCGGTTCGTCGGCGCAGTCGAACGGCCAGGACCCCGCCGCGACAACGGTCTCGACGGCAGGCTCGGGGACCTCGTTGCCGTGGTGGCTGCAGGTGCCGCTCGCCCTGCTGGTGGTCGTGGCGGTGCTGCGCACCCGTGTCCTGGTCCGGGACCGCGTGCGACGGTCCGGGTGGCCCCGCCGCGGTCTGCCTCAGCCGCGTGGCGGGCGTGGTGACTTCCGCGCTGTCCTGCGTGATGCCAGCGCCCCGACCGCGGCCCCGACGCCGGCGCCCACGAGCACGGTCCGCCTCCGTCCACGTCGCTCCGAGGACGACAGCACCAACGCCACCTCGTCGGACGGCGCAGCGTCGTAGTCGCCCGGCGCGACGGCGACGACGGGTTCGGTGGCCGCCGCCAGACCGGTGCTTCGCCCGGCACCTTCGTCGCCTTCAGGTGCGGGCAGCAGGGAGTAGGGCTGGGTCGCGGTCCAGGCCCCCGCGAACACCAGCAGCTTGGTCACGAGGTTGATCCAGACCAACAGGCCGACGACGACGCCGAACGTCGCGTACAGCGGGTTGCTCGTGGTGCGGGCGATGAGGAAGGTGCCGAGCAGCTTGAGCACCTCGAACCCGACCGCGCCGAGCACCGCGCCGGAGCGGACCTGCCGCCAGGGCAGGTCGGCCCCGGAGAGCCGCGACAGCAGGATGGCGAAGATCACCACGTCGACAGCGAGGGCGAGCGAGACCGACAGGATTCGTAGCACCACGGTGGCGGGTAGGGAGTCGGCCAGCCCCACCAGGTCCAGGACGTAGGTCGTGACGGCGGTCGCCAGGCTCGAGATCACCAGCGACCCGAGCAGGCTTGCGCCGAGCAGGACCAGGACCAGGAGGTCGACCAGCTTCTTCTTCACCAGGCCGAGGTTGACGTCGTCGGTGCCGAAAACCCGGCGCAGGCTGTCGCGCAGGGCGTCCAACCAGCCGAGACCGGCGTAGGCCAGACCGAGCAGGCCGATCAGGCCGGCGCCCGCCTTCGCGTCGATCACCGACTGGATGTCGATCTGCCCGTCACCGGAACCCACCAGGCTCGGGAACGCGCTCTCGACGGCCTGGGTGACCCCGTCCTGCGCTGACGGGTAGATCGCGGTGACGTACCCGACCAGTGAGAACGCCAGCGCGAGCAGGGGGAAGAAGGAGAGGAAGCCGAAGTACGTCACCGACGCGGCCAGCTGCCCGCCGAGGACCTCGCTGTTGCGGTCGTAGGCGCGGACCGTGTGGTCGAAACCCGGGCTTCGGGCCCGCAGACGGCGGATGCGGCTCTTTGCCTTGTCGATCAGCTTCACGTCGTCGACCTACCCAGGACGGGGTCGGTAACGCCCAGAGCTATCCGTCATCGCGGGAGGGACCCGGCAGCTGCGCCCCGAGCGGGTAGTCCCGCTGCGGTCGCCAGACCCCGTCCGCTCCGTGCTCGAAAAGGCTGAACCCCCAGACGCGGAAACGCACGTCGTAGGTCGCCATCTCGTCGAATGCCCGGCGCAGGGTGTCGACGGGGATGTCGTGAGCGATGGTGACGTGCGGGTGGTAGGGGAACGCGAGGTCCCGGGCCAGCGGGCCGGAGCGCACCCGAGCCTCCACCCGCTCGCAGTCGCTGATGCCCAGCGCGACCGACACGAACACGACTGGTGAGACCGGGTTAAAGGTGCCGGTCCCGCGCAGACGGATCTCGAACGGCTGCTCCGACTCGGCGATCGTGATCAGGTGCTTCTCGAGCCGGTCGAAGTCAGCACTGTCCACCTCGGTCGGCGGCAGCAGGGTGATGTGGGTCGGGATGGAGCGGGCCAGCGGGTCGCCGTATCCCTCCCGGACGTCCTGGAGCTCGCGCCCGTGCGGCTCGGGGATGGCAATGGCGACGCCGATGGTGCGGAGGTCGGTCATCGTCGGCTAGCCCGGCCGGCCGGGGAGGAAGCCCACCCGGTCCAGGACGTCCGCGAGCGTCGGGGCCGCGACGTCCCGGGCCCGCTGCGCACCCCGCGCCAGCACGTCGTCGAGGGCCCCCGGGTCGGCGAGCAGCGCGGCCACCCGCTCCTGGTAGGGCAGCGCCACCTCGAGCACGGCCTCGATCACGGCCTTCTTGAGGTCGCCGTAGCCGCTGCCGGCGAAGCGGGCCTCGAGCTCTCCGACCGGCTCGCCGCCGACCGCGGACAGGATCGTCAGCAGGTTGCTGACTCCCGGCTTTCCTGCCGGGTCGAACACGACGTCGCGACCGGTGTCGGTGACCGCCGACTTGATCTTCTTCTCGATGGCCTTGGGCTCGTCGAGCATCCAGACCACCCCGCTGCCGCCGATGCTCTTGCTCATCTGCTTCTCGACCTGCTGCAGGTCATAGATCTTGTTGACGCCGCGCAGGATGTGCGGTTCCGGGACGAGCAGGGTGTTTCCGAAGCGAGTGTTGAACCGCTGGGCCAGGTCCCGGCTGAGCTCCAGGTGCTGGCGTTGGTCCTCGCCGACGGGCACGCGGTCCGGGCGGTAGATCAGGATGTCCGCTGCCTGGAGCACCGGATACGTGAACAAGCCGACCGACGCCCGGTCGGCCCCGCCCCTCGCGGCCTTGTCCTTGAACTGCGTCATCCGACTCGCCTCGCCGAACCCGGTGAGACAGCCGAGCACCCATTGCAGCTGGGTGTGCTCGGGCACGTGCGACTGAACGAACAGCGTCGAACGCTCGGGGTCGACGCCGGCAGCAAGGTACTGCGCCGCGGTGACCCGGGTCCGCTGGCGCAGCACCGCCGGGTCGTGCTCGACGGTGATCGAATGGAGGTCGGCGACGAAGTAGAACGCCTCGTAGTCCTCCTGCAGCGTCACCCACTGGCGCAGGGCGCCGAGGTAGTTGCCCAGGTGCAGCGAGTCCGCCGTGGGCTGCATGCCCGAGAGGACCCGGGGGCGCTGGGACGACAGGGACGCGGCAGCCATGGTGGCCGTCATTGTGCCAGTCGCGACCGGTCGGTCTCCTCCGGCGCGGCCTCGACCGGCTGGCCGTCGCTCTCGTCCTCGATGGCGTCCGGGTCGGCGGGTGGCGGCTCCTCGACCAGCGGGGTCAGCTGGACCCGGGCCACCCGCCGGCCGTCCAGCTCGTTGACGGTGAACCGTCGGCCCACCGCGACGATGCTCTCGCCGATCTCCGGTAGGCGTCCCAGCTCGTTGACGACGAACCCTGCGACGGTCTCGTAGGGGCCCTCTGGAAGCTCGATCCCGGTCCGGTCCGCGAAGTCCTCGAGGTTGAGCAGCCCGTCGACCTCGACGTCACCGTCGTGCAGCGACCGGGACGGCTCCTCGGCGACGTCGTACTCGTCCCGGATCTCGCCGATCACCTCCTCCATGAGGTCCTCGAGTGTCACGATGCCGTCGGTGCCGCCGTACTCGTCGACGACGATCACCAGGTGGTGGCCCTCGCGGCGCATCTCCGACATCGCCGAGAGAACCCGCTTGGTGCCGGGCATCAGCTTGACCTCGCGGGCGATCTCGCCCACCCGGGTCGAGGTCCCGGCCACATCAGGGGCGAACAGGTCGCGGACATGGACGAAGCCCACGACCTCGTCGTGCGAACCGCGCACGACCGGGTAGCGGCTGTGGGGGCTGCCCGATGACATCCGCAAGGCCTTGATGACAGGCATCGAGGCGTCCAGGAAGTCGACCTCGGTGCGCGGCACCATCACCTCGTGCAGCTGCCGGTCGCCGGCCTCGAGCACGTCCTCGATGAGCTCGCGCTCCTCGAGACCCAGGGTCTCGTGGGCCGCGACGATGTCGCGCAGCTCCTCCTCGGAGATGGTGTCCCGTGCCGCCTTCGGGTCGCTGCCGAGCAGCCGGACGACCCCGTCGGTCGAGCGGGACAGGACCCAGATCACCGGCCGGGACAGCTTGGCCACCCGATCGAGGATCGGAGCGGCGACCATCGCGAACGCCTCGGCGTGCTGCAGACCTATCCGCTTCGGGGCCAGCTCGCTGATGACCAGCGAGAGGTACGTGATGAGCAGCGTGACGACGATGAAGGCGATCCAGTACGCGGCGTCGCGGCCCGGCGCGGTGCCGTCACCGGCTCCCGAGGGCACGCCCCAGCCGCGCAGCACCGGAGCGAGGTCGTCGGCGAAGGCCGTGGCACCGAAGGCGGCCGACATGAAGCCGGCGAGGGTGACGCCGATCTGGACCGCGGCAAGGAACCGGTTCGGATCGGCGTGCAGATCCGCGACCTTGCGCCCGCGCCGGCCCCTTGACGCCAGGCTGCGCACCTGCCCCTCGCGCAGTGACACGAGCGCGATCTCCGAGCCGGCGAAGAAGGCGCCGACGAGGAGGAACGACAGGACGAGCAGGGCGTTGGCGAGAGTGGAGTTCACGGCGTACGGCGACGATGTCGTCGGTACGCCGGACTAGAGCAGCCGGACATGACAACCCAGCGTAGACGACCCGGGACGGATCGCCTCAGGCACGCACCCCTCGGCCGTCCAGGTGCCAGACGATCGCTTGCTCAGGCGCCAGCGCCGGCACGACCAGCCCGACCTCGCCCAGGAACCGGCCGCTGGCGGTGAAGCCGGCCTTCGTCGTCCACCGCGGGGGCGCCGTCTGCACGGTCACAGGGTCCCCACCCGTGTCGACCTGGGTCACGACGTAGGTCCGATCCGGGTCCAGGCCGGGCAGCCGCGCGGGCCGTGGCAGCTCGGTCGCTCCTGTCGCCACCGACACGTAGGTCATGAGCGCCTCGGACCGGTCGCCGGCAACGACACCGTGCACCACGGCGGCCGGGTCGGGGTGGTCGGCATGCACGAGTGCGCCGGTGTGCAGGAGGTCACGATGACACCGGTAGGTGGCGACCAGGCGGGCCAGCGCCGCGCGCTCCTCGCTCGGGATGGCCGCGATGTCCCACTCGATGCCGAAGTGGCCGAACAGGGCGACCGCACCGCGGAAGGACAGGCCGTGGGTGCGCCCAGTGGTGTGCGCGACCGGCGGCCCGACGTGGCTGCCGACCAGCTCTGGCGGCAGCAGCAGCTGGGTCCAGCGAGCGATCGTGACCCGCTCCAGCGCGTCGTTGGTGTCGCTGGCCCACACCCGGTCGGTGCGCGCCAGGATGCCGAGGTCGACGCGGGCCCCGCCGGAGGCGCACGACTCGATCTCGACGCCGGGGTGCCGGTCGCGCAGCGAGTCCAGCAGCCGGTAGACGGCCAGCGTCTGCAGCCGGGTCCCCGGCCGGCCGTCGTGCCCGGCGTCGATGAGGTCGCGGTTGTGGTCCCACTTGAGGAAGCCGATGTCGTACGTGGTCAGCAACGCGTCGAGCTGTCCGTGCACGTGCTCCCAGGCCTGCGGGTTGGCCAGGTCGAGGACCTGCTGGTGGCGCCACTCCACCGGCGGGTCCTCGACCGACTCCGCCGCCCGCAGCACCCAGTCGGGGTGGGCGCGGTAGACCTCGGAGTCGACGTTGACCATCTCCGGCTCGACCCAGAGGCCGAACTGCATGCCGAGGCCCCGGACGTGGTCGACCAGCGGGCCGAGCCCGTCCGGCCACACCTGCGGATCGACGGTCCAGTCGCCGAGACCGACCCGGTCGTGGCGCCGACCACGGAACCAGCCGTCGTCAAGGACCAGGCGCTCGACCCCGACCTCGGCAGCCGCGTCGGCCAGCGCCGTCAGCCGGTCCACCCGATGGTCGAAGTAGACCGCCTCCCACGTGTTGAGCACGACCGGCCGCGGCCGGCCCGGGTGGGTGGATCGGGCGCGGATGCTCTCGTGCAGCCGGGAGCTGAGGCCGTCGAGCCCCAGCCGGGAGTGCACGGCGTGCACGGTGGGGGTCCGGTGCTCCTCACCGCTGTTGAGGACGACCTCTCCGGGAGCAAGCAGCTCTCCCAGGCCGAGCACAGACGTCCCGTCCGATTGCCGCTCGGCCCAGACCTGGGAGCTGCCGCTCCATGCGAGGTGCGCGCCCCACACGTCGCCACCGCGGTTGCCGAATCCCGGCGTGCCGGCGACGAGCAGCAGGCTGGCCCCGTGCCCCGTCCGGCCGCCGGACATCTCGCGCAGCCAGGTGCCGAGGGTGGCGAAGTCGTGCCGCTGCGGGTGACGTTCCCGGATCCATCGGCCGGTCAGGTCGAGCAGCTCGGTGGCGTGCGGGGGCACCGGCAGCAGCACGGCCAACCGGTCGAGCTGGTAGCCGTCGGCGCCGTCGTTGCGCAGGAGGTGACTCGTCTCCAGCACGCCGTGCGGGTCCAGCCGGATGGTCGTGGTCAGGCTGAGCCCGGAAACGGGTGCCGTGCAGTGGACGCGCAGCTGCCTGCTGTCGACGGTCTCGACCTGGTCGACGCCCAGCTGTGGGGCGAATGCTCGCCCGCCCCGGGACCCCAGCAGGGCGGTGCGAGCCTGACCGCCGCCGAGCAGCGACAGCCGCCGGGGGGCGTCGACCGAGCTGTGCGCCACCGCCTGCTCCCAGGCGGCAGGGTCCGGCAGCTCGTCACCGAGATCCGGTCCCCAGTGCAGGACCGCAGGTGCGGCACCGACTCGGAGGTCCAGGACGACGGAGACTCCGGCCGCGCGCAGCACGGCGATGGCCGGAGCGCTCAGCATGTCGGGTGAAGGGTAGGCATGGCGACGGCGGTGCTCGTCAGCCTTTGGTCGCGCCGAGGGTCAACCCGGAGACGAACTGCTTCTGCAGCAGGAAGAAGATGATCAGCGGCGGCAGCGCGACAACCACCGACCCGGCCGCGACCAGGTTGTTGTCGGTGAAGAACTGGCCGCGCAGGTTGTTCAGCGAGCTGGTGATGGGGAACTTGTCGCCACTCTGCAGCAGCACCGTCGCCCAGAAGAACTCGTTGTAGATCCAGGTGACCTGCAGGGTGGCCAGCGCGGCGAGCGGGGGACGGCACAGCGGCAGGGTCAGCTGGAAGAACTGGCGGGTCACCGAGGCCCCGTCCACCATCGCCGACTCGTAGAGCTCCTTGGGCAGCGTCTTCATGTAGTTGCTCAGCACGAAGGTGCAGAACCCGGTCTGGAATGCGACGTTGATCAGGATCAGGCCGGCGTAGTTGTTCAGCAGCGTGTCCGACCCCGTCCACAACGGCATCGGGATCATCCGGAAGATCCGGTAGATCGGGATGAGCAGCGCCTGCGGTGGCAGCAGGTTGGCAGCGAGAAAGACGCCGAGCAGCGTGAGGTTGAGCTTGAAGGTGAATCGCGCCAGCACGAAGGCCATGCACGAGGAGAGGAAGAGGGTGAGCGCAACGGCCGGGACCGTGACGTACATCGAGTTGAGGAACTTGTCGGTGAACTGGGCCCGGTCCCACGCAGTCACGTAGTTGTCGAACGTGAACCCGCCGAAGGAGAAGTAGCCGTTCTGCTGGGTGAACTGGTAGTCGCGGAAGGAGTTGAGCACGGCCCACAGGACCGGGAAGAGCCAGAGCAGCGACATGACGATGAGAAAGCCGTGCAGCAGTGGCCGCTTGCCTCGGGCCCGCGGGCCCTTGCCCGTGGCCCCGGCGGTCGTGCTCCCGGTGCGCTCTCCGGCGGTGGTGACCGAGCTCATCTTTCCTCCTCCCTCATGACGATGCGTAGATAGATCGCGACGAAGACCGACGAGATCGCCAGCATGATCGTCGCCAGGGCGGAGCCGAAACCGATCCGGCTGGCCTCCCCGATGATGTTCTGGGTGACCAGGGCCGAGATCAGCTCAAGGCCGTTCCTGCCCTTGTTGATCACCCATACGATGTCGAAGGCACGCAACGCCTCGATCACCGTGATGACCAGGACGATGATGTTGATCGGACGCATGACCGGCACCACGACGCGGAAGAAGGTCTGCACCTCACTCGCCCCGTCGAGCGACGCGGCCTCCCGCAGGGAGGGGTCGACTGCCTTCAGCCCGGCCAGATAGAGCAGCATCACGTAGCCGGTCTGCTTCCAGCAGGTCGGCACCAGCACGGCCCACAGGTTGACGTTGGGGTCGCCGTACCAGTCCGTCGTGCCACCTGTGATGGCGTTGATCAGACCCTGGTCGCGGGAGTAGATGAGCTGCCACATGAAGCCGACCAGTGCCAGCGACAGGACCACGGGCAGGAAGAAGGCCGACTGGTAGAAGCGGCCGCCCTTCATCTCCTTGTCCAGCAGAACCGCGAGAAAGATGCCGAGCGGAGTGGGAATGAGAAACAGGGCAGCGAGCCAGATCAGGTTGTGCTGGATCGCCGGGTCGAACGGGGGGTAGATCGTGAAGATGTTCTTGTAGTTCCGCGTGCCGACCCACTCGATGGTGTCGAAGCCACCGATGCCCTCCCAGCGGGTGAAGGACAGGAGCACCGACAGGATGCCCGGCAGCCAGACGAGAGCAAGGACCAGGATCGTCGGGACAGCGACCATGATCGTGACGACGACACGGTCGCTCAGCGACAGGCGGGTGCCCGCCGCCTTGCCGTGCCGCAGCTTCTGCGGCTGACCGGAGCCGGACTGCTCAGGCGGCGCCGTCGGCACCGGGGTCTCGAAGGCCATGCGCTCGACCACTCTCTCTCGCGTCGTACCCGTTGGTCCCGCCCGGCGCCGTCAGGACGACGGTGCCGGGCGAGTCGTCGGGCTCACGGGGACCAAGACCTCAGACGAAGATGGACTTCTTCTGCGCCTCGATGCTCTTGGTGAGGCCGTCGATGTCGTTCGGGTCCTTGATGAAGTCCTGCAGCGCCGGGATCATCACCGTCGATGCGAAGTCCGGACGGGTGTCGCGGTCGAGGAACTGGGCGATGGACTTCTGCTCGCCGATGAAGGTGGCTGCCTTCTGCTGCAGGGGGGTGAGCCCGCTCTGGTCGGCGTTCGAGTTCGCCCAGATGAGCGGGTAGCCGGCGGCGCTGGCTGCGTCGGCCCCCTCCGCCGAGCCGAGGAACTTGAGGAAGTCCTTGGCGCCGGCCTCGTTCTGCGGCTTCGCCGACATGCAGTAGCCATCGATCGGGGCATCGATCGCGTCGGCCCCGACCGTCGAGTCGACCTCCGGGAAGGTGAAGAAGTCCACGTCGTCCCGGTCGGCACCCTCCGGGAACTGCTCGTTGACGAAGAGCCCCAGCAGATACATGCCCGACTCCTTCTTGACCAGCGACTGAGCAGCCTCCTGCCAGGTCCGGCCCAGCGAGTCCGGCTGGCTGATCTCCAGCACGCCCTTCCAGGTGTCGAACACTGTCTTCACCTCGGCGGAGTCCCACGCTTCCTTGCCCGCCATCAGGTTCACGTGGTAGTCGTACCCGTTGATCCTCATGTTGAGGATGTCGAAGGTGCCCATCGCAGGCCAGCCGTCCTTGTCGGCGAACGCGATCGGGTTCAGGCCGTCCTTCGTCATCTGCGCCGAGAGAGCGTTCAGCTCGTCCAGGGTCGTCGGGGCCTCGTAGCCCCGCTCGGACCACAGCGACTTGCGGTAGAAGACGGCCCACGGGTAGTTGGAGTCGGGCACGAAGTACTGCTTGCCGTCCGCTCCCGTCGCTGCCTTCTTGAACGCGTCGTTGATGCCATCGATCGGCCACACGTCACTGATGTCGCCGATCAGCCCCCGCTCGGCGAAGAACTGCATGCGGAACCCGGCGAACCAGGAGAGGACGTCGTCCGGGTTGCCCTGCAGGTAGTTGTTGATGTTCTCCTGGAAGGTGTTGTGATCGACCGCGTTGGTCTTGACGGTCAGGCCCGAGGACTTCTGGTAGGCCGCCGTGAGCGCGTCGCGCCGCTTCTGCGGGTCATCGCCGCCGGCCTCGTTCGAGCCGAACGACACCGTGCCGGTCGGCTTGCCGCCGCTACCACCGCCGCTGCCCGAGGACGCACTGTCGCCGCCGCAGGCCGCGAGCAGACCCGGCAGCGCAAGCGCCGCGCCCGCCCCCGCTGCGCCCTTGAGGAAGCCGCGCCGGCCGACCCCGGCAGCGACCGACGGTGGGGTGAGACCGACGAGGTACTCGGCCTCGGTCTGGGGCTTGGGCATGTCCACTCCTTGAGCGTCTGAGGGCTAAAGCATGATCGAGTTCAGAACATGATCGGACAGAAACCAACACCAACGCCCACACCTTCATGCCAGGCACATCGCCATGTCAAGCGTCTTTCGGTAACATTCCGGCAACACGACCGCGCAGGCTCGACAAAGCATCTGTTTGATTCTGTTGACTTTTCTTCCGTTCTCGGCCACCCTCGCACCCATGACCGCCTGGCCACCTGCCCTGCCGGGGATCGCCTTCGGTGGCGACTACAACCCCGAGCAGTGGACCCCCGACACCTGGCGCGACGACGTCGCCCTCATGCGCACGGCGGGTGTCACCGTTGCCACCGTCGGGGTGTTCTCCTGGGCGATGCTCGAGCCCCGGCCGGGGCGCTTCGAGCTCGACTGGCTGGACTCGGTCCTGGACCTCCTGCACGAGGGAGGAATCGCCGTGGACCTCGCCACCGCCACCGCCTCCCCGCCGCCGTGGCTCGCGCGCCGGCACCCCGAGACGCTGCCCCAGCAGGCCGACGGCACCCGCCTGTGGCCCGGGGGCCGACAGGCGTGGTGCCCGAGCTCCCCCGTCTTCCGCAAGCACGCGCTGACCCTGGTCAGGACCCTGGCGACGCGCTACGGCAGCCACCCCGCGCTGGCCATGTGGCACGTCTCGAACGAGCTCGGCGGGCACAACGCGCGCTGCTACTGCGACGTCTCGGCCGTGGCGTTCCGGCACTGGTTGCGATCCCGCTACGGCGACCTCGACACACTCAACGATGCGTGGGGAACGACATTCTGGAGCCAGCACTATGCCGACTGGGACGAGATCCTGCCGCCTCGCACGGCGCCCACCTTCCCCAACCCGACCCAGCAGCTGGACTTCGCCCGGTTCTGCTCCGATGAGCTGCTCGGCCACTATCGCGCGGAACGCGACCTTCTACGCGAGCTGACGCCGGGCATCCCGGTCACCACCAACGCGATGGTCATGTCTCGCGTCCGCGACATGGACTACTTCGCCTGGGGTCCGGAGCTGGACGTGCTCTCCAACGACCACTACCTCGAGGCCGAGAACCCGGACGGTCACATCGAGCTGGCCTGGAGCGCGGACCTGGCGCGCGGCGTCGCGGGTGGGCGGCCATGGTTCCTGATGGAACACTCGACCAGCGCCGTGAACTGGCAGCCGCGCAACATCGCCAAGGAGCCCGGACAGCTGATGCGCAACAGCCTGGCCCACGTGGCCAGGGGCGCCGACGCGGTGTGCTTCTTCCAGTGGCGCGCCTCTCGGGCGGGCGCGGAGAAGTTCCACTCCGGTCTCGTCCCGCACGCGGGCACCGACACGAGGGTCTGGCGCGAGGTCGTCGAGCTCGGGGCAACCCTGAAGTCGATCGCCGAGGTCGCCGGGTCGACGGTGGACGCCCAGGTCGCGATCGCCTTCGACTGGAATGCGCGGTGGGCCTGCGAGCTGGACAGTCATCCCAGCGTCGACGTGACCTACCTGGACCGCTCGCTAGCGCTCTACCGGGCCCTGTGGGACGCCGGGGTGACTGCTGACTTCGTCCACCCCGATGCCGACCTGTCGGCCTACCGGCTGGTGCTGGTCCCGACCCTGTACCTCGTCACCGACGGCTCTGCGGAGAACCTGAGCCGGTACGTCGCCGCGGGCGGCGTGGCCCTGGTGACCTACTGGAGCGGCATCGTCGACGAGTACGACCACGTCCGCCTGGGCGGCTACCCGGGCGCGTTCCGCGAGCTGCTGGGCATCAGCACCGAGGAGTTCTGCCCGCTCCGTGCGGGAGGGCAGGTCCGGGTCACCGGCGGTCCCCTCGAAGGTGAGGACGCCGACGTGTGGACCGAGCGACTGCACCTACGGGGAGCCGAAGCGGTCAGCAGCTACGCCGACGGCGCGCTTGCCGGCGTTCCCGCGTTGACCCGGCACAGCGTGGGTGCGGGCACGGCGTGGTACCTCGCCACCCGCCTGCAGCCGTCCGGGACGGCTGCGCTGGTCCGACAGCTGTGTGCGGACGCCGGCGTGCCGATGCCGGGTACGGCAGGGGTAGAGGTGGTGCGCCGCCGCGGGGCGGACTCGACGTACCTGTTCGTGCTCAACCACACCTCGGCCCCCGCCGAGGTCGACGCCGCCGGGACCAACCTGGTCGACGGAACCGAGTGCCGTGGCCGGGTCAAGGTCGCGGCGGGCGGGGTCGCCGTCGTCCGAGAGTCTGGAGACTGACGTGCTGGCACGAGAGCGACAGTCCTACATCATCGACGCGGTGCGTCAGCGCGGCGCGGTCCGGGTCAGCGACCTGACCCGTGAGCTGGAGGTCTCGGACATGACCGTCCGGCGCGACCTGGACGTGCTGGCCAGGCAGGGCACGGTGGACAAGGTGCACGGCGGGGCGATCATGCCCGGGCGCAACAGCACCGACGAGCCCGGCTTCGAGACCAAGTCCGGCCGTGAACTGACCGAGAAGGAGTCGATCGCGAAGCTGGCCACGACGTTGGTCCGGCCGGGCTTCGCGGTCGGGCTGTCTGCCGGCACCACGACCTGGACGCTGGCTCACCACCTGCTCGACGTTCCGGGCATCACGATCGTGACCAACTCGGTGCAGATCGCCAGCGTCTTCTACCAGGACCCGCGAGCTGACCAGACCGTCGTCCTGACCGGCGGGGTACGCACGCCCTCCGATGCGCTCGTCGGCCCGGTGGCCGTGGCCGCACTGCGCTCGCTTAACCTGGACCTGGTCTTCCTCGGTGTGCACGGCATGGACGCGCAGACCGGCTTCACCAGTCCGAACCTGCTCGAGTCCGAGACCAGCCGTGCCCTCGCCGAGTCCGGCCGACGACTGGTTGTCGTCGCCGACCACACGAAGTGGGGTGTGGTCGGGATCAGCACGATCGTGGGTCTGGGCGACGCCGACATCGTCATCACCGATGCGGGCCTGCACACCGACGCCCTGGCGGTCCTCGAGGACAACGTCGGCGATGTGCTCGTCGCCGACGTGAAGGACGCCTCCCCCGGGGCGATCGCGTGAGCTCGTCGATGCGACGCTCGACCGGGCGGCTCGCCGACGGCAGGGAGATCATCTACTTCGACCTGGACGCGACGCGTCCGGTGCGCGACGTCGCCGACCCGCGAGACCTGCCGCCCGTCAGCACGGCGTCTGAGATCCGCTACGACGCGGCCCTCGACGAGTGGGTCGCCATCGCGAAGCACCGCCAGGCGCGCACGCACCTGCCGCCCGCCGACGAGTGCCCGCTCTGCCCCTCGCACAACGGCCGGCACACCGAGATTCCGGACAAGGACTACGACGTCGTCGTCTTCGAGAACCGGTTTCCGTCCTTCGCCGCGGCGCTGGACTCGGAGTCCGGCGGCCACCAGGGGCCCGCTGGCTCTGGCCGGGCCGAGATCTTCGCTCGCGGTCCCGGGCTCGGACGGTGTGAGGTCGTCTGCTTCACCAGCAACCACGACTCGCAGCTCTCACACCTGCCACCGGAGCACGTCGGGCTCGTCCTCGAGGCCTGGGTCGACCGGACCCGCGAGCTGGCACTGCTCCCTCAGGTGGAGCAGGTCTTCTGCTTCGAGAACCGTGGCGAGGAGATCGGCGTCACGCTCGCGCACCCGCACGGACAGATCTACGCGTACCCCTTCGTCACGCCGCGGACCAGACGGATGCTCGACTCGGCCCGCCGCCACCGGGAGCGCACCTGGCGGAACCTGTTCGCCGACCTGCTCGCTGGTGAGCTGGCCGACGGTTCCCGGATCATCGCCACCAGTGAGCACTGGGTGGCCTTCGTGCCGTCGGCGGCGCGCTGGCCGGTCGAGGTCCACCTCTACCCGAGGCGCCAGGTGCCCGACCTGCCGGCGCTGACCGACGACGAGCGCGCGGACTTCACCCACATCTACCTGCACGTCCTCACGGCGATGGACGCGCTCTACGGCTCGCCGCTGCCCTACATCTCGGCCTGGCACCAGGCTCCGGTCCGCATCGACCGGGACCTCGCCTACCTGCATCTCGAGGTCTTCTCGGTGAAGCGGGCACCGAACAAGCTCAAGTTCCTCGCGGGCTCCGAGTCGGGGATGGGTGTCTTCATCAACGACGTGACGCCTGAGCAGGCCGCCGCCGCGCTCCGCGCTGCGGCGCCGGACACCTGGGCGAACCGGTGACCGTCGCCGAGGCGTTCGGCAAGACCTTCGAGTCGGAGCCGTCCGGCGTGTGGTCCGCACCCGGCCGGGTGAACCTCATCGGTGAGCACACCGACTACAACGACGGCCTGGTCATGCCGTTCGCGATCGAGGCTCGGACCACGGTTGCAGCATCCGCCCGGAGCGACGGGCTGCTGCGGATGCGCTCGGAGCAGCAGCCGGCCGGGGACATCTCGATCCCCGTCGAGGCGCTGGCGCCCGGGAACCCCATGGGCTGGGCTGCCTACGTCGCCGGCGTGGTCTGGGCCGCCCGCAGGCGCAACGAACGGGTCGCCGGCCTCGACGTGCTCGTCGACGGCCGGGTGCCTCCCGGCGGCGGGCTGTCGTCGTCGCACGCCATCGAGGTCGCCGTCGCCCTCGCGGTGGACGCCCTGTTCGAGCTCGGCCTGGACACCGACGACCAGGCCCGGCTGACCCAGCAGGCCGAGAACGAGTTCATCGGTGCGCCGACCGGCGTGATGGACCAGCTGGCGTTGTTGCGAGCCCGCCCCGGGCATGCGCTCTTCCTCGACACCAGGTCCCTGAAGTTCGAGCAGGTGCCGCTCGATCCGTCCGCAGACGGTCAGCTGCTCGTCGTCATCGACACCCGGGTCCGGCACTCGCTCGCGGACGGCGCCTACGGCGAGCGTCGACGGGCCTGCGAGCAGGCGTCAGCAGCCCTCGGGGTCCCCGCGCTGCGGGACGTCTCCGTCGACGGCCTCGATGAGCGGCTGCGCAGCCTCGATGACGTGCTGGCCCGGCGGGCCCGACACGTCGTCACCGAGAACGCCAGGGTGCCCGCCGCCGTGGCGGCCGTGCAGGACCGGGACTGGCCCGGACTCGGCCGTCTCATGGACGACTCGCACCGCTCGCTGCGCGACGACTACGAGGTCAGTGCCGCCGAGCTGGACGTCGCGGTCGAGACGTCGCGCGCGACAGGCGCCCTCGGGGCTCGGATGACCGGCGGCGGTTTCGGCGGCTCCGCGATCGCACTGGTCCCCGCGGAGCGCGTCAAGGACGTCCGCCGCGAGGTGAGCGCTGCTTTCGCAACCCGCGGCTGGGCGCCACCGGTCCTCACCGAGGTCACTCCCTCCGCCGGCGCGCGCCGCGACCGCTGAGAGGTCAGCCGGCCATCTTCGACGAGAGGTTCTCGTCCAGGGCGGCGAGGAAGTCCTCGGTGTTGAGGTAGGGCTGGTCCGCCGACACGAGCAGAGCCAGGTCCTTGGTCATCTGACCGGCCTCGACGGTCTGGACGCAGACCTGCTCCAGTGTCTCGGCGAACCCGGTGACCTCCGGGGTCCCGTCGAGCTTGCCGCGGTGCTTGAGCCCTCCGGTCCAGGCGAAGATCGAGGCGATCGGGTTGGTCGAGGTCGGCTTGCCCTGCTGGTGCTGACGGAAGTGCCGGGTCACGGTGCCGTGGGCAGCCTCTGCCTCGACGGTCTTGCCGTCCGGCGTGAGGAGCACGGAGGTCATCAGGCCGAGCGAGCCGAAGCCCTGCGCGACCGTGTCGGACTGCACGTCCCCGTCGTAGTTCTTGCACGCCCAGACGTACCCGCCCTCCCACTTCATGGCGGCGGCCACCATGTCGTCGATCAGGCGGTGCTCGTAGGTCAGGCCCTTGGCCTCGAAGTCAGCCTTGAACTCGCTCTCGAACACCTCGGCGAAGATGTCCTTGAACGCGCCGTCGTAGGCCTTGAGGATCGTGTTCTTGGTGGACAGGTAGACCGGATAGTTGCGCTGCAGGCCGTAGGTGAACGACGCCCGGGCGAAGTCCTCGATCGACTTGGTGAAGTTGTACATCCCCATCGCGACCCCACCGTCGGGACCGTAGTTGGCCACGACGTGCTTGATCGGCTCGGACCCGTCGGCCGGCGTGAAAGTGATGGTCAGCTCACCGGCGCCCGGAACCTTGAAGTTGGTGGCCTTGTACTGGTCGCCGTGCGCGTGCCGGCCGATGATGATGGGCTTGGTCCAGCCGGGCACGAGCCGCGGGATGTTGCTGATGATGATGGGCTCACGGAACACGACGCCGCCGAGGATGTTGCGGATCGTGCCGTTCGGCGAGACCCACATCTTCTTCAGGCCGAACTCCTCGACGCGCGCCTCGTCGGGAGTGATCGTCGCGCACTTCACCCCGACGCCGTGGGTCTTGATCGCGTTGGCGGCGTCGATCGTGACCTGGTCGTCGGTGGCGTCCCGGTGCTCCATGCCGAGGTCGTAGTACTCGAGGTCGACGTCGAGGTACGGGTGGATGAGCCGGTCCTTGATGAACGACCAGATGATGCGAGTCATCTCGTCGCCGTCGAGCTCGACGACCGGGTTCTGGACCTTGATCTTGGTCACGCGATCTCTCCTTGCCAGGGGTCGTGGGTGCGGATGCCGCGCGGGGGGATCAGACGAGACCGAGGGCCTTGACGGCCTCGCGCTCTTCCTCGAGCTCCGCAACGGACGCGTCGATGCGGGCACGCGAGAAGTCACTGATCTCGAGGTCAGGCACGATCTCCCACGAGCCGTTGCGCGAGACGACCGGGAACGACGAGATCAGGCCGGTGGGGACGCCGTACGAGCCGTCGGACACGATCGCGGCGGACGTCCAGTCGCCATCGGCGGTGCCGTTGACCCAGTCTTGGACGTGGTCGACGGCCGCGTTCGCCGCCGACGCCGCGGACGACGCGCCTCGCGCCTCGATGATTGCGGCGCCCCGCTTGGCAACAGTGGGGATGAAGTCGTTCTCCAGCCACGCCTGGTCGGCCACGACGTCCGGGGCTGGCTTGCCGCCCACCACGGCGTGGAAGAGGTCGGGGTACTGGGTCGCGGAGTGGTTGCCCCAGATCGTCATCCGCCGGATGTCCGACACCGGGACGCCGCTCTTCTTCGACAGCTGGCTCAATGCACGGTTGTGGTCGAGGCGGGTCATCGCGGTGAAGCGCTCCGCAGGCACGTCCGGTGCGTGCGAGGAGGCGATCAGCGCGTTGGTGTTGGCCGGGTTCCCGACGACAAGCACCCGGACGTCGGCTGCGGCACCGGCGTTGATCGCCTCACCCTGCGGCTTGAAGATCCCGCCGTTGGCCTCGAGGAGGTCGCCGCGCTCCATGCCTGCCGAGCGCGGCCGGGCGCCCACCAGCAGCGCGACGTTGACTCCGTCGAAGGCGGCCTTGGCGTCGTCGGTGACATCGATGCCGGAGAGCAGGGGGAAGGCGCAGTCGTCGAGCTCCATCGCCGTGCCCTCGGCGGCCTTGAGGGCCGGCGCGATCTCCAGCAGGCGCAGGCGCACCGGAACGTCGGTCCCGAGCAGCTGGCCCGAGGCGATCCGGAAGAGCAGCGCGTAGCCGATCTGACCGGCGGCGCCGGTGACGGTGACGGTGACTGGTGTGCTGGCCATGTCGGCTCCCTGGGTCTCTTTACGTCAAGAGATCTGCGGCGGATGAGGCTATCTCAACACTTTCGGGCGGCACCCGCGAGCGAGGGTCGCGCGGGGCAACTGGCGTCGGTCAGACCGGACCGCTTTCGGCGGGGACCAGGATCGCCAGCGTGAACAGCGCCACCCCCATGGCCAGCAGCACCAGCACGTCGAACGGGCGGCTGCGCACGACGAGCAGCCCGACGCGCCGGCCCGGCAGCACCGCCCGCGCCAGCGCAGCGAGCAGCACTGAGACACCCAGCAGCAGGCATCCCGAGCGGAAGTGGTTCGTCGCGATGGCGGCAAGACCGACGACGCCACCGCCGAGAACACTGAGCAGGGGCCACTGCCGCCCCACCCAGCCACCGCGGATCGGTGGGTAGCCGTCATGCGTCGGTGCCGTCATGGAATCATCACCCGGCGACGCCTACCTGCTCGGTCGAGGCCGCTCGCTCCGCCGCCTCCACGACGTTGGTCAGCAGCATCGCGCGGGTCATGGGTCCGACGCCTCCCGGCACCGGCGCGAGAAAACCCGCAACGTCGGCGACCGCGGGAGCGACGTCACCGATCAGCCCCGCCTCGGTCCGGGTGATACCGACGTCGACGACTGCCGCCCCCGGCCGTACGACATCGGCGGTCACCAGCCCGCCCACCCCTGCCGCCGCGACGATGATGTCGGCGCGGCGTAGGTGGTCGGCGAGGTCGCGGGTGCCGGTGTGGCACAGCGTGACCGTCGAGTTCTCGCTGCGCCGGGTGAGCAGCAGGCCGAGCGGGCGACCGACGGTGACGCCACGGCCCACGACGACGACCTCGGCCCCGGCGAGCTCGACGCCGTAGCGGCGAAGCAGCGCGACGATGCCCCGGGGAGTGCACGGCAGCGGGCCAGGCTCACCGAGCACCAGCCGACCGAGGTTCGTCGGGTGCAGGCCGTCGGCGTCCTTCGCCGGGTCCATCCGGGTCAGCGCCGCGTTGGCGTCCAACCCGGCTGGCAGCGGCAGCTGGACGATGTAGCCCGTGCACGCCGGATCGGCGTTGAGGTCGTCGACGACGGCCTCGACGTCGGCCTGGGTGGCATCAGCGGGGAGCTGGCGCTGAAGCGACACGATGCCGACCTCGGCGCAGTCGCGGTGCTTGCCCGCGACATAGGACCTGCTGCCCGGGTCGTCACCCACCAGCACGGTGCCCAGGCCCGGGAGGATGCCCCGCTCGGCCAGGCTGCTGACCCGCTCGCCGAGGTCGGCCTTCACCTGCGCTGCGGCCGCCCGGCCGTCGAGGATCGTCGCGCTCATCGCCGCCAGTCTGGCAGGCGGGTGGCTCAGCTCGCGTCGGGGACCGCGGTGACGGCGCCGCCGGAGCCTCGGCGTGACCGGCCGGGCGCGAGGTCGTCTCCGGCCCGGGCCCCGACCTCGACGCGCCCGCGGCCGAGCGCCTTCGCGCGGTACATCGTGGCGTCTGCCTCACGCAGGACCGACCGCGCGTCATCCTCCGCAGTGGCGAGGGCGATGCCGATGCTGACCCCGGCGACCACCTCGTCCTGGCCGAGCTGCACCGGTGCGTGCAGGGCGCTGCGGATGCGTTCGCCGACGGACCGGGCGGCGGCCAGGTCGCCCAGTCCCTCGGCGACCACGACGAACTCGTCGCCACCGAGCCGAGCGACCGAGTCCCCGGGTCGGATCACGGCTCGTAGCCGATCGGCCACCACCATCAGCAGCTGGTCGCCCGCCTCGTGACCGAAGGTGTCGTTGATCTCCTTGAAGCCGTCGAGGTCGAGGAACATCACTGCGGTGGCGCTGCCGGTCCGGGCGGATCGGGCAAGCGCGTGCGCGAGGTGGTCCATCAGGAGGTCCCGGTTGGGCAGCCCGGTGAGCCCGTCGTGCAGGGCCCGGTGGGCGAGCGCCTCCTTCGCCTGTCGCGCGACCGTGATGTCCTGCACCTGGGAGACGAAGTAGTCCGGCTTCCCGCGCTCGTCGTGGACGCACGAGACGGAGAGCGCGCCCCAGATCAACTCACCCGACCTGGTGACGTAGCGCTTCTCGGTGCTGTAGTGGGTGACGGAGCCGTCGAGCAGACCGGCGACACCGTGCTGGTCCGCGGCGAGGTCGTCCGGATGGGTGAGCTCCTGGAAGGTCATCTCGAGCAGCTCGGGCTCGTCGTAGCCGAGGATCTCGCACATCGCGCGGTTGACGTCGCGGAACCGACCGTCGAGCTCCACCAGGCACATGCCCACCGGGGCGTGCTCCATCGCGGCGCGGAACTGCTCCTCGCTGCGCCGGAGCGCCGAGACCGCGAGCCGGGTCTCGGTGACGTCGGCGAAGGTCGACACGACGCCGACGACCGCGCCGCCGACGTCATCCTGCGCCTCGGCGAACAACGGCTCCGCGTTGACGGCCAGCCAGACCAGGCTCCCGTCCGGCCGGTGTACGCCCATGGTGGCTCCGCGCACCGAGCGCCCGGTTCGCAACGCGACCATCGGCGGGTGCTGATCACCCGGCAGGTCCGTCCCGTCCTCCCGGCAGGCCCGCCACCTCGGGTCGGTCGACGCCCGGCCGAGCAGCTGCTCCATGTCCATCCCGAGGACGCGGGAGGCCGCCTCGTTGGCGGTCAGG
>JBBRVU010000017.1:0-39681 GCA_038246575.1 Actinomycetes bacterium
CCCCTATGGTCGATGAATTCTTGGCCGGCTGGGCGCGGTGCTCTTCACGGTGGTACGTGCGCGGGCCGGACAGCGGCGACATGACGTCGGCGCATTGCTCATCTTCGGCCGGCGCTGTCACCGCACCGTCGCAGGGCCCAGGCCGGTGGGAGGAAGCCCCTGCGACGTGCAGTGCCCGGACCGGCTTTGACCGTGCGCCTGGCGCTGGGTGTCGTGGGTTCGAATCCCCCGCGGTCCCTACCAGGTCATGATCACCGTTTAGGACCCTGACTCCACCCATTGGCGGGGTGCACCACTGTCATGGTCCGTGATCTTCGCGATTGCAGCGGGTGGCACCGAGTGCAAGAGCGCATTGGCGGTCCCTCGGGTCCACGGCCTTTCGGGCCGCGAGGTCACGTCGGGCCCCACCCGCAGAGCTCCCGACAATCATGTGCCGTCCGCTGGGGGCGGGCCGCATAATGCACTAGTTGAGTCAGCTCGGCTGAAGGGGAGACTCCGAGCTCGCGGTCCAACAACACCCGGTACGCGATCAGTGTTCGCTGGGCCTCCACCCAGTTGTCCTCGGCCAGGTACGCCTCGATCAAGGTGCGTTGAGCGCTCTCCCGCAGTGGCTCGGCGCGGATGGCGGACAGGGCAGCATCGACGGCGTCGGCGTGGCGCCTCTGTGCAGACAGGATCCGGCTCTGCGCCTCCAGGGCGTGCAGGACTCGTTGGCGCAGCCGTTCCCGTTCAAGAATCGTCCAGTCGTCGTACCACCCGGGCAGCAGGTCCAAGGCGTCAACCTCGAGCTGCATCCGGCGCAGATCGGCCGGCTCCGGCCGACCGGTGATCAGTCGGTCCGCCCATCCTTTCAGCTGATGGACGTCGACGGACACCTGGTCGAGCAGGCTCAGTGACCACTTGTCGCAGTCCAACACGTCGACCCCGGCGCCCCGCAGCCGCCACAGTGCCGAGCGGAGGTTGCCGGCCGCCCTGCAGTCGTCACCGATCGGCCACAGGGTGCCAGCGACATGCCGCCGTTCGACGCGTCCGCGACGCAGGGCCACGAAGGCGAGCAGTCGTTTGCTTCCCTCCGGCACGGACCGGCGGTCATCGTCGACGGACACATAGGGCCCCCCGAACAGGTGCACCATGATGCCTTCGTGTGTCGTCACCGCGTCCCCTCCTTTGGTCGTCTGGGACCCTGACAGAATGTGTCTTGACTTGTTGAGAGCCGGGGCTGGACCTCCTGATACCGAACGTCGGAAGATCTTGGCCGGCAGTCGGTTACCCGCTGGATGACTCCGGCGGACGGTGCGACCGGACGAATTCGGCGACGGCGTCCATGGCCTCCTCCATCCGGGCGAAATGCATCACCCGCGGATCATGGGCCACCGCCAAACCGCGGTGCAGATACCGCTCCACCGTGAGCGTGATCAGCAGCCGATCCACCTCGGTCTCGATCCGCATGATGCAAACGCTGGTCTGACCTGTTCCCTCTCGCACAGGGCCGTCCTCACCGAGCGCCGCGAACGAATAGGAAGACGGCGTCGTCGCCGTCGAGCTGCTCGGCGTAGACCCCTCCGGTGCGCCTTTCCGCATCGAGACCGAGTGCCGCCGTGAGGGCCCGGGCCCGAGCCGCTACCAACGGCTGCCGCGCCACATCGGCGCAGGTGGCCAGCACGTCGACGGGGGCCTTGGAGCCCAGCTCCGCGATCGCGGCGCGCACGGCGGCCAGTTCATCCGCGGCGGTGAGCAGCTGCCAGTCCTGTTCCAGGTAGTCCACTCGCATCACCGGCTCGGCCGGTGCCGCAGCCTCCATGGCGGGCAGGTAGCGGGCGCGGACATTCGGCGCGGTCAGCACGTGTACGGCGACGGGAGCCTCCTGCGGCTGGGGCCGAGCCCGCTTGAGATCGGCGCTCAGCTCGGGTTCGCGCACGAAGGCAACCCAGCCGAGCACGTCAGTCCGCACTGCGGGCAGATCAGCCGGCACGTCGGGGATCAGGATCAGCACCTGAGGAGCGGGATCGGCATTGCGGACCAACGGGATCCGATCGAGGTGCTGGGCCAGCCCGACAGCGCTGACGGCAGCGTCCGGCGGGCAGTGCACGATCCGCAGCTCGAGCGCGTTGCCGAGGGCCGCCGTCAGCCAATCCTCCACGGTGACCCCCTCGCGTAGGCCCGCCGGCACGGGAAGGAATCCGGCGGGCGGCAGTTCGACGAACCGCTCGGTCAGTGCGGGCTTGATGTCAACCGGGCGGTCGGCGAGCTGGTCCTGGAACTGCAGCAGCTGCGCGGTAAACACTGGTTCGGGTCGCAGGCCGAGATGGAACGGCCACGCCGTCTGGGGTGGGGTCGTCATCCGGTCTCGCCGGGCGCTCCATACGTCGACCACCCAGGTGTCGTCGATCCAGGCGAGCAGGCCGATGGGCACCGCCCCGGCCGCCGGGGCGGCGGCCGGTGACGGGGCCTGCCAGGGCCGGCCGAGGATGCTCGGGATCGCAGCGTTCGCCGACGCCGGTGTGAGCCATGGGTCGCCGCTGCGGCGTTCTCGGTCGAAGTAGGCGCTGACGATGGCGCTGAGGGCCTTGTCAGCGGATGCGTTGACCCAGTCGCCGGGCAGAGAGTCGGCTCGGACCCGGACCTGCACGGCGTCGTCGAGCCACGGCTGGATCGACGACTCCGGCCCGCACGACGTTGCACAGACTGAGGAGTAGACCGGTTCGCTCCCGCCGGGGATGGCCTCGGCCGCCACCACCTCGACGATCCAGATCCGGCCCGGCACCGGGCGTAACAGGCGGGACAGGTCCACCGTGAGCGCGGCACGGTTGCGCAGCGCCCGACCGGACGGGTCGAACGCAAGACCCAGACCGGCGGTCAGCGTGTCGTCTCTGAGTTCTAGCGAGTACCCGTACACCACACCGCTGCCACCGCCGGAGGCGCAGAGCAGGGCCAGCTCTCCCGCGTAGGCCTGGATCTGGTCGAGATGCTCGGCCCGCAGGAAGAGCCCGTCGGCCGGGTTCAGTCGCCTGATGCCCGTGGAGGCCGCTCCAGAGTGGACGCTCTGCAGCGCGGGATCCGCGGCCATCTTCGTGCCGGCCCCCTTGTTCTGCGTTGTCGGCATCATGACCCCTCCTGTTCCCGAACCCCGTCGATGACCGTGATGACGGCGTCGTGACCGTCGTGGCGGTCGCCGCGCGGCCCTCCGACGACCCCCGCCAGCGGGGCCGCCGGATCCACCCCGTAAACCGGGGTGGGGCCGGTGCCCTTGACCAAGAGTCGCACCACGCTGTTCATCGGTCGACCCGCGAGCCGGACGACGATCCGCCCAGCGCCACTGTCATAGGTGACCGACTCGACGTCCTCCTCCACCCAGCCGCGCGCCGACAGCGACGTGACGGTGACCGCCCGCCGCACCGAGCCGGCGACCAGCTCCGCCGACACCGGCAGGAGGAAGCAGCGCTCGGCCTCGTTCCAGGCGACGTCGTCAGCGTCGACCCGCGGACCCTCGAACCGCATTTCCCGATCAAGGTGGCGGTCTCGATCATGGTGGCGCAGCCGCGCGTGGTCGTCGTCGGTCTCGAACATCTTGGCTGCAACAGTGCAGAGCAGGTCGCCGAGCGCCTGGGCCGGCAGCAGCACGCAGCGGCAGCAGTCGTCGACGCGGACGTCCTGCACTGTCGTACAGCCGTCGGCGTCCTGAACGTCGATCTCGACACAGGCCAGGACGACGGGGGCCTCCTCCTCGGGCACCGGGAACAGGGTCGGCACGTCGGTGCCCTCGTGGCACGCGGGAGCCCTGCCGGTGACGTAGCGGAGGGCGAGGCGGCGCAACTGGCGGCAGGGCTCTGCGAGGTCATCATCCGGCCCGCAGTCGTCGTCGTCGTCATCGTCGCTGCTGGGCAGCTGCGGCCGGCAGGGGCGGCACCCCCCGAGGACCAGCTCGACCCGTACCCCCTCGACGATCCGTGAGGCGGAGTCGTGGGTGCGGGTGACGTCACACGGGTCAGCCAGGGTGGGCACCGGACGTGCCGTGGCACAGTCGAACTGCGCGACCAGGCACGCGGTGACCGTGCGGGTGTGGCACTCGTCCTGGTTCTTCGGCTGGTCGTGGTCGGCGAGCCAGCGGCGGAGGTCGACGGTGGTGGAGGCGGTCAGCGCCAGCTCCCGGCCCCACCCGTCTAGAGCCAGTCCGGGGCGCACAACCAGGCCGAGCAGGCCGTCGCGGCGCACGCCGTACCCCCAGACCACACCAGTGCCGTGCAGCCAGGCGTTGTGCAGCATCTGCTTGCCGCGTGGATTGCCCATCAGCACCCGGAAGTCGTCCTCACCGAGCAGCATGCCCTGCCGCGCACGGAGCAGCTCGAACGGGGTGATGGGTAGGTCAGCGGTCGCGCAGTCGCCGCAGGTGCAGTCGT
Organism: Actinomycetes bacterium; assembly: GCA_038246575.1. Classification (GTDB taxonomy): domain Bacteria; phylum Actinomycetota; class Actinomycetes; order JACCUZ01; family JACCUZ01; genus JACCUZ01. The sequence goes on from JBBRVU010000017.1 coordinate 4,398, forward strand.
GTTCAGTGCTCATGATGTCTCCTCGGAGGCTCGCCGGGGAAAGGCAGTGCCACCTTGGCGTACTCCCGGCGGACGGCGGCGATCAAGTGGTGCTCGTGCAGCCTGTCGCCGGCCGCAGCTGCGGCGAAGGCGGCGGCCAGTGCGGCATTGCGGATCCAGCCGCCGGACACCGGATACATCCGGGCCAGGACGTCGAGGTCCACGTCGTCGTCGACGTGCCCGTGGGGCAGGTGCAGCTGCCACAGCTCGCGCCGGCCCGCGAGGTCCGGCAACGGCACGTCGACGACGAAGTCCATCCGGCGCAGGAAGGCGGCGTCGATGTTGTGCCGCAGGTTGGTGGTCAGCACCAGCAGGCCGTCGAAGGTATCCAGCCGCTGCAACAGGTAGGCCGTCTCCAGGTTGGCGTAGCGGTCGTGGGCGTCGGAGATCTCGGTCCGGCTGCCGAACAGGGCGTCGGCCTCGTCCAGGAGGAGCACGGCCCGCGTACGCTCGGCGGCGTCGAAGGTGGCCGCGAGATTCTTCTCGGTCTCCCCCAACCACTTCGAGACGATCTGCGACAGGTCGACCCGCATCAGGTCGGTCTGGGCAGCAGTCGCCAGCGCCTCCGCGGCGAGTGACTTGCCGGTCCCGGGCGGCCCGGAGAGGAGCAGCCGCGCCCCCCGGTGTGCCCGCGCCGTTCGGCGCATCTGCCAGTCCTCCAGCACCCTGCCCTGGTGCACCAACCGGGACACCGCGTCGCGCAGCTGGAAGCCGGCCTCCTCGGGCAGCACCAACCGGCCCCACGCCACCTGGGGCGTGGTCAGCTCGACCCCCGGCGGCAGCACTGCCCCGGTGCGCCGCCTCAGGGCCGCCGACGCGTTAGCCAGCGTCGGCTGCTGCCCGGCGGCCCGCAGGTCACGGGCCACGGTGGCGACCCAGGCCGGATCCAGCGGAAGCTGCGCGCCCAGCTCAGCGGCGACGGTGTCGTCCACGCCGGGCAGCATCGCCCGCCAGGCCAGCTGCCGCTTCACGTCGGACACCGGGGCGACCGGCAGTACCAGCACCGGCCGGGAGCCGTCCAAGCGCACCGAACCCGCTGGCGCACAGAGGATCACCGGCCCCAGCAGGTCGCCGAGGTCACCCCGGCCAGGCCCCGGAGAGTCGGGCTCCCCGGTGGCGCGGACCAGTACCAGCACAGGGACGGCGCCACGGATTGTGGCCTGCACGACGGCCTGGTCCGCGGCCTCGGCCACCGACCTGCCGGGGTCCACCCGCACGGCGAATCCCTGCGCGCCCACCGATTCCAGCAGCGCGGCCACCCGGCTGATCGCGATCCGCTCCTCGGCGGCAGCCACCACCACGGTGGCCGTCAGGCCGTCCCGCACCACGCGGGCCGCCTGCCGGACCAGCTCGTGGTCCAGCCAGCCGTCCAGCCCGGCCGGTGCCGGGTCGAGGAGGAGGCGCTGGGCCCCCTTTGGTGCCGTGTCGACCCCGTGCAGCACCTCCCACAACGGGTCGGGCAGCGACAGGGACCGTTCGAACAGTGCGGCGCTGCCGCTGAGCCGCAGCACTCCGTGCCGGACGGCCGCGCCCGCGCCCAGTAGGCGGCGCACCTCCGCGCGGCCCACGCCTTCCTCGCCGAGGACCAGAGCGGAAAGGCCCACGGTCGGACGCGGTTCACCCAGCGGGTGCAGCGACCGCAACGTCCCCGCGAGGCCCTCGTGCTCCTCGGCGAGCCCGGCGAGCAGCACCAGTCGGCGTTCGGCCGGGCTCAGGCCGAGACCGTCGACCAGGCGATCCAGCGGGTGACGCTCGCGCCCCCGCATGGGTCCCGGTGGCACCGATGCGCGAGCCTGCTCGGCCCAGGTGCGCAGGAAGTCGATCGAGGCCGACGCCGCGGGGTCACTGCTGCCGATGCCGTCCACGACGTTCGCGAGCAGGTCGGCGACATCCGCGACCTGGGCGGTCAGCTGGCGGCTCGTCTGCGCGACGCCGTCCAGAAGCTCGCGGCCGAGGTCAGGCATAGCGGATCACCACCACGGCGCCGAGCCAGGCCACGAACCCCGGGTCGAGGTCCAGGCCGGCTCGGCGGACGTCGAGGTCGACGTCGCTCAGCCGCAGCTCGAACTCGATCCAGCCGGGGGTGTGGCGGACGGTGCCGCTGCGCCGCACGAGGCGGGTCACGACGGCTTGCGGCGAGATGGCCTGCCCGGCCAGGTCGAGTCGTTGGGCGGTGACGCGGGCCCAGCGGTCGGCGAGCAGCGCGAGCTGCGCCCGCTGCCCGGCCCTGGGTTCGGGGGTGGGCACCAGCGCCTGAGGGGGGAGCCCGGCGACCACTCGGGTGGACGGGTCGGCGAGTCCATCCCGCGCGTAGCCTGTCATCGCGTGGGCGAGGTGGAACAGGATCCACGACGAGGGTCGGGCGGCGAGATCCGGGTCGGCGAAGGCCTCGTCGGGCAGGCCGGCCTCTGCCGCGGTGGCGAACAGGTGGACCAGCCCACCCCAGACGGTGGCGAATCCCTGATCCCCGCCACCTATGACCTGGTCGCCTTCCCGGAACGGCCGTGCGGCTGCCGGGAGGTCTTCTTCTGGACGACGGGGGCCGGGCGGTAGGAGCGTCACGTCAGCCGGCAGCGGCTCCTGCACAGAGGTGTCGCTGCGGGCGGGGACGCTGATCGATCCGGTGCTCCCGAGGCTGGCTTCGGTGGCCGGCGTGCGCTCGAGGGCAACGGCCGGCGGCTCTGCCGGCGGCGGCGCGGCTCGCTCGGCGCGGGAGAGTGCAAGATCACGCAGAAGAGTCGAGTCAGCAGCGACATCGACGACCGTGGCGTCGGTCGGCGACGGGTGCTCAGCGCTGGTGACGACGGTGGGGTCGATGGCGGCGGGTAGCGCCGCGAGCACCTGCGCGGCGATCGGACGGCGTAGTAAGGCCGGCTCCGCCTCGGCCGCCGCCAGCACCGCCCACGCTCGCACTGTGGCAGAGCTCGGGCGCAACCGGCTTCGGCGCCAGGCCCGGGCGAAGGGCGAGCGCGCGAGGATCCCGGCGACGACCGGCGACGGATCAGCGGAAGCGCCGACCGCGCCGTCATCTGAGTCGTCAGCCGATGGCTCGACCTGTAGCCAGGGCTGGGCCGGCCGGCCCGAGGCGGTCAGCACCACCGCGGCGGCGCGCTGCCATCCAGGCGCGGTGAGCAGGCGGTGCACCGCCGGAAGCCCGGCCGCCTGCACCGCCGCGCTCAGCACGTGCACGGCCGCGGTGGGATCACGTTCCAGTGCCGCCAGGGCCGCGCCGGCCGGGTCGACCGCCGGATCGGGATCCGCCGGGGTCAGGGCGGCGGCCGCTCGCCAGGCCCATTCGCGCTCCGTGATGCCCAGTGCGAGGCTTGCGATCATGTCGGCCACTGCGTCGGCCGGCCGGGCATAGTGCACGACCTCCGGGCCGCCGTCCGCCAGAGCGGCGATCAGGGCACGGGTGACGTCGTAGGCCCAGCGGCGTCCCAGGGCGGCGTCCCCCGCGAGCTGGTCGAGGGTCAGCGAGACGTCGAGGCGTCGGACGCACCATTCCCCAGGTGGCACGGCGGACGATGCCAGCGCCTCCTCGAGCCGCCGACCGGCGAGGTCAGTGAGCAGAGAGCGCACCCGCGCGTCCTCGTCGGGGTCGTTCACGGCGGCCCGGACGTGCATGCGGTCGACGATCAGGTCCGTCATCCGACTCGCACCTCCCCGACCCGGCTGGTCGCATCCAGCCGGATGCCAACGGACGGGGCACCGATCGTGGTGTCCACCCCGAGCCCGTTGCGGCCGACGACCACGGTGTCCGGTGCGGGCGAGGGCCCCACGTAGGCAGTCAGGTCGAGGCGCACGGTGCGGCCCAGTCGCATCCCCTCCCCCAGTTCGCAGAACTCGAACAGGGTGTGCGCCGGGCGGTGCGCCTCGAGGATATCGGTCAACACGGCCCGCTGCTCGCGGGTGAGCGCGCCTGGAACCAGCACAGTGAAACGGTGCGCTGTGGCGTCGTAGCCGGTCGACAAGGGTACGCCGAGCGAGACCCCCTGGCGTGGGAGGGCGGGCTGGCCACCGATCGCGAACCGGCCCAGCGCGGAGGTGCGCGAGGCGGATCCGCCGATCACCTCGTCCGGCGCGGTCGTCGGCCGGGTGCCGAGGACGGTTCCGGCCAGGCCGCGCAGTCGCCAGGTCTCGATCAGGGCGGGGCGGACCCCGAGGTAGATCTCCATAAGGCGCAGCAGGCACGGCTCGGTTCCGCGGTGGCGGAACAACGGGTAGACCTCCGCCAGCAGGGTGCGGCGGGCCTCCTCCGGCCAGCGTCGATCCACGGCCAGCCCGGCGAACGACGAAAGCCAGGCCAGCGCCTCCGACGGTGTGCTGTGCGGGTTGACCAGGGCCGCGCGCTCGGCGGCGCGCTGGTCGAGCTCGTGCAGGATTCCTTCGGCGGGTGCCAGCAGGCGCTGCAGGAATGCCGCATCGTCCTCGCGTCGGGACCAGCTGCGAGGCAGGGCGTTCAGCAAGGCATGGCCAGGACGCTCGACGCGCAGCGATCTGAGCGCGGGAGAGACCTGGGTGGTGCCACGCAGGGTGATCTCGATCCACAGGTAGCGGCCCGGGGCCGCGTGGACGGGCGCCTCGTAGGTGGCCAAGGAGTCCGACTGCCCCGGCAGCGGCCATGGTTCCGGCCCATCGTTCGGCCGCCGGTAGGGCCGGTGGGCGCCGTCGCCGCCGCGGATCGCGGCGTCGAGCAGGTGGGCCGGCACCTGCGGCGGCGTCTCGTGGGGGGAGAGCATCGTGCGGGCCCCACGGTCCGGGGGCGTGAGCGGGATCGGGTCGAGGACCGCGTCGACATCGGTGGTGACGAACCGCATGGCCAGCGAGGTGCCATGCGGCAGGCAGGCGTCGACGAAGACCCGGCCCCATCGTGTGCGGTAGGCCTGGGAGTCCAGGCGGTATGTGACCACGCGTCCATCGGTCACGCGGGAGGCCGCGGGCCCCGCCGTCCACCCGTACCCGTTCTCGGTGGTGAAAGCGACCCGCCCGTCCGGGGCGATCACCACCGCGCCACCGTCGAAACCGGGTGCCAGCAGCGGCTCTCGCTCCATCAAGGCACCGCTCTCGACCTGGAAGTCGCGGATCGGCTGTCCCGCCCCGAAGGAGACCACCAGACGGCCATCGCGGCCGAGGTCGAGATCGGTGGCGCCGTTGAGGACCGTGAGCGTGTCGCCTTCCAGGGTCGCGATCGCGCACCGACCGTCGGCGGCCCGCCACAGCACCAGCGGGCACAGCCTCGGCACGTCCGCGTCGGAACCAGTTCTGGCTGCGCTGATCCGGTGCGGCGCGAGCCCGGTCGGGAAGCAGGGCCGGATCAGGTCGGGTCCGGGTCGTGTGCCGCGCCGCCCATCGAGGATCAGCAGCCGACCGTGCTGGCGGGCCCGGACCAGCACCAGCGCCCGACCGCAGTCGGCGGCGACGTCGACCGGGTGACCCCGCGCGATGCCGACTCGGCGCACCAGGTGCCCGGACCGCAGGTCGACGACGCGGACGGCGTCGGCCCCGGCCTCGACGATCGACAGCCGAAGGCGGCGGTCGACGGCCAGCCCGGTGGGGTGGTCGAGCACGCCGCGCCCTCGCTGCCCGCCCTCGGCACGCGCCCCCGCCGACCGCGCGCCGCCCGTGCCTGCGGGCAGCGCATCGACGCGCCCCAGACTCGGCCGGCTGCGGTAGGCGCGGCAGTAGGAGTCGAAGGCGAGGGAACCGGGCGCGCAGTCCGGCGACGCTACGGGCGGGCGCGAGTCCTCGTCGACGGTGGTGGGGTCGGCCCAGGTGAGTTCGACGGTGCCGTCGGGCAGGAGCGCCGTCCCCTGGTGGGTGCAGCGGGCCCACTGGTCGGCGTTCACCAGCCAGGAGAAGGTGCGCCCGGGCAGCCCGGGGCCGGCCATCAGCACACGTCCGGAGGCAGGGGCACCAGCGTGCCGGGATCGACGGGCTCTACGGGGGCACCGACCGACAGCGGCGCGCCGGAGACCACGGTGAGCGCGACGAGCTCCGGCACCTCCCAGCGCTCCATCGGCACAACGGGCTGCTGAGTGAAACCGCCACTGGCGTCGGGGATCCCCAGCTCCGAGCCGACGATGTACTCGACCCCCTCGACCTGCACCGCGACCGCTTCCAGCTCAGCGATGCGCACGGCGCGCCCCAGTGGCCAGCCGGCGCCGTCCGGGCCCGACGGCGGCAGTGCGCCCAGGTACTGGTGCAGGATCCGGTCCACCCACTGACGCACCGCGTCGACCTGGTACCCGCTGCGGACGGCGAGTCCGATCGAGACGGCGACCTGTCGATAGGTCGGCGGAATGACGTACAGCTCGGTGGTCACCAGGCGTCGGACGTCGAGGTAGCGGGCCACCTGGGTGAGCAGCGCCAGCCCGGGCAGGGGGGCCTGCGGGGCGATGAGGTCCTCGGTCGGGAAGACCACGACGCTGACGACGCCCGCCGCAGGCAGGGCGGGGTTGTCCGGGTGCAGCAGCGGCAGGGTCTCGGCGCGGCTGACCCCGGTGACCTGCAGGGCAAGGTCGCGGAAGTCCTCGGCGACCACCGCCCGGTCGCGGCGGTGCACGTCGGCCGGGATCGCGTCTAGCGCCTCGGTGAGCGAGGCGGCGTCGGCCCCACCCGTGGCGGGCAGCGGGTTGGTGATCTTCACCCCGCCGACGGACAGCCCGGCCAGCGCCCCGGCCGCAACGTTTCCGGCGAGTCCCCCGCCGAAGCGGTAGCCGTAGACCCGGATGCGCTCGCCGAGCTGCGGAACCTTGGCACCGCCGAAGTGCACGGCTCCCATCTCGTGGTCGACGGCGAAGTGCCGGTCCTCGGGGCCGCTCACTACGTAGCTGTCGACCTCGGTCCAGTCCTGCCAGACCCCACTCTCCTCGACCTGCAACCGTAGGGTGCCGGCGAGCACCGGGTGCTGGGCGAGCGGGTACACCTGGTCGGGGTCGCCCGTGCCGTTGGGCAGTTTCTCGGTGGTCGCAGTGCGCGCCTGCTCGGCGACGACGGCGTTGGGCCCGATCCAGGCGACCCGCTTGATGCCGTCATTGAGGTGCTCAGACGGTGGCCGGCTGACCTGGATCCAGGCGATGACGTCGGCGGCCTGCTCGTCGTCCTCGAGCAGGGGCGGGTTGTCGGCGTCTCCGGGCGAGGGGACGGTGGGGTCGATCACCGGCAGGCGGTGCGGCAGGAGGACCTCCACCACCCCGGTGGTGACCAGTCCGCGGGTGGTGTCGTCACCTATGTCGAGGACGGCCAGGCCTTTGCCGACGCCCTGCCAGAGCCGCCACAGCATGGCCGGCGGATCGGCCGTGAGGCCGGGAGAGGCGTAGCGGGCGGCCTCGGCGGCGTCCAGGGTCTGCAGGGCGAACGGGCGGGGCACCTGTTCGTCGAAGGCGACGCCGACGAACAGGCTGCGGTCGGCCAGCGCCGCCAGGTCGGTGTTCTTCCGGCGCAGGACAGCGATCCACACCGCGTGGTCGAGGGTGGCGTCGACGTCGAGGGGCTGCGCCCCCGTCGTCAGGGGGTCGAGCGGCACCGGGGTGGTCACGTAGAACGTGGCTGGGTCAGCGGCGGTGAGCCCGGCACGGGAGAGGGCGTCGGAGCGCCGGTCGGTCTCGGCCCGCAGCTGGGACGCCGTCAGGGCCGTCGGGTCCGGCGCAGGGGCCGGGGTCTTGCCGACGGCGACCAGGTCGAGCGGCCAGACCTGCGTGGCGCCGGTAGTGGAGAACACCACAGACCCGGCCCTGATCTCGCTCCCACGAGGGAGGGCGATCCCTGCGGACAGCTCCGTGGTCCCCGCGAGCACCGCCGTCGCCGCAGCGGCAGGGCGCGGCCGGACGCCGAGCAGCCGCAGGAACTCGATCTTCGTGGTCTCCGGTATCTGGTTGAACCGGTAGAGCACCGACTCGCCGAGGAAGGCGAACAGCTCGAGCAGGGCGATACCGGGGTCGCTCTCGTTGTGGTCTGTCCACTCGCGGGTGTAGACCGGGATCCGCTGCAGCAGTTCGGCCCTCAGCTGCTCGAAGCTGCGGTCGTCGAGGATCGGACTCGTCAGCGCCATCGCTCACCGCCGGAAGTAGAACGGGTAAACCAGGTTGTCCTCGCGAAGGTCGGACAGCCGCCGGTAGGAGATGGACACCCAAGCCAGCTCCGGCTCCTCGCCCGCGGTCACCGCGACCTCGGTGAGCTGGATCCGTGGCTCCCAGCGCTGCAGGGAGCTCTCCACGTCCTTGGTGATCGCGGTCCGTGTGGTCAACGTGTTCGGCTCCATGAGGTAGCGCCGCAACCCGCACCCGAACTCCGGCAGCATGACCCGTTCGCCGGGCTCGGTGTCGAGAATCTGCTCGATCGACTGCCGGATCCGGTCCATGCCCCCCACTCGGGACAGGGCGCCGGTCACTGCGTCGGGGCGGATCGGGAACCGCAGCCCGGTGCCCAGCCACTGATCGGCAATGGTCTGCACGGTCGGTTGGGTCATGCCATCGATCGTGCGCGGGCTGCGTCACCGACGCGTTACGGGTGCCATTCCGAGTGCCTCGAGCACGTCGGCCTCGGACAGGTTCGCCGTTCCGCGGTCACCGGCGGCCGCGCACGGTCGATAACTCTCGGATGTCCGCGGTTGCCGCGAGCAACGCGGGTCGCCGGCGCGACCGGGAACGGAAATGTCGGCGGTAAGCGCCGGAATTTCGACGATAACTACCCGGTGTGATTCCGCGACACCGTCACGAGCACGCCATCCACGCCCTGCTGCACGAGGTTCCGTGCGTCGCCCTGCTCGGCGCCCGGCAGGTGGGCAAGACGACCTTGGCCGCGTCGGTCTGCGCCGCGTGGGCCGGGCCGGTGCATCGATTCGATCTCGAACTGCCGAGCGACCTCGCCCGCCTCGGGGAGCCGGAACTCGCCCTCGGCGAGCTCGAAGGTCTCGTCGTCATCGACGAGGTCCAGCGGCGGCCCGACCTCTTTCCCGTTCTGCGCGTCCTGATCGACCGCAATCCCGATCGGCGATACCTCGTCCTCGCCAGCGCGGCCCCTGAGCTCCTGCAGCAGACGTCGGAGACGTTCGCCTGCCGGGTGTCGTTCCACGACCTCCCGCCGTTCGACGTGACGGAGACCGGGATGGCCGAGGCCGACCGGCTCTGGAGTCGTGGCGGGTTCCCCAGGTCGTACACCGCAGCCACCGACGCAGCGAGCTTCCGGTGGCGGCTGAACTTCATCCGCACCTTCGTCGAACGCGATCTGCCGACGCTCGGTAGCCGGCTCCCGTCGGCGACCACCGACCGGTTCTGGCGCATGCTCGCCCACGTCCACGGACAGGTCTGGAACGGGTCCCGGTTCGCCTCCTCCTTCGGTGTCGCCGACACCACCGTGCGTCGGTATCTCGACCTGCTGACCTCGAGTCTCGTCGTCACCCAGCTCCGCCCGTGGCACGAGAACGTGGGGAAACGGCAGGTGAAGTCGCCCAAGGTCTTCATCTCCGACACCGGCCTGCTGCACGCGTTGCTGGACCTCCCGGACCGGAACGCGCTCGACGCGCATCCCGTCGTCGGCGCGTCGTGGGAGAGCTTTGTCGTGACCCAGATCCAGCGCGTCACCGGCGTGCGGAGCGACCAAGCCTACTTCTGGGCCACCCACAGCGGCGCCGAGCTCGATCTGCTGCTCGTCTCGGGCGACCGGCGCCTCGGCGTCGAAGTCAAGCGCCCAGTTCACCACGGATGACGCGCTCCCTCGCCAGCGCCCGCGAGACGCTGGGGCTTGATCACGCGTACCTGGTTCACGCCGGCGAGCACTCGTTTCCCCTGTCCGTCGGGGTCCGCGCTGTGGCGTTCTCCGAACTGAGAGCGGAGTTCGTCGATCTCATGAGGTGATCGGTCGGCCCGTCCTGGCATCACGGGCCCGCCCGCGTCATGCGTGACGTAGCCGTGACACGTGCAGCATCACGCTTCGGGGATGGCCGGCGAGGGACCCGCGATGGCGCGAAGCCGAGCCGCGCCGCCCGCAGGGGGTGATCGGGCAACCACACGTCCGGCGACGGCGACCGTTCAGACTGGGGCCACCTCGCGGGCGCTGCGCCATGAGGTCGCCCACGTGGTTCAGCACGCCGCAGGGGCCCAGCAGCACGACGCTGACTCCCACGGTGAGGCCGCCGGGGTACTGGGACGGCTGGATGTGGGGTTGCCGCTGCCGGACTCGTCCCGGTCGGCCTTCGAGCGGCTGACCGGAGCGAGCCTGCCGCCGGTGACCGTGCACCCGGACAGCGCCGAGCCAGCCCGTCGCGGGGCATCCGCCCTCACCGTGGGCGGGCACATCGCGCTTGCGCCCGGCCGGTTCCGCCCCGGTTCCCGCGACGGTGACGCGTTGATGGCGCACGAGTTGACCCACGTCGTCCAGCAGTCCGGTGGGCATCCCGGCAGCGCTGTCGTTCAGGCCAACGGATCACGCCGGGACGGCTTCGAGGGGGAGGCCGATGCCGTCGCCGCGTCAGTCGGCTCGGGAGTCGCCCGCCCGCTCCGGATCAGTCCCGTCCACGCGGCGGGGACTACCGGGACCTGTGCTGACCGTTGCGGGCCGGTCCAGCTGCAGAACGCGGACGCCACGGACGAGCAGGCGGAGGAGGCGCTCGTCGACGAGCAGGCGGCCGATGAGCCCGTCGCCGGGGGCTTCCGTCGTCCGGACCGGGAGCGCCCACCGCGGATCGCCTACGAAGACATGATCAGTTTCCGCAACCGATGGTGGTCGACCGACGAGAACCAGCTGCGCGAGATGTTCGAGGGCGTGATCACCCGAGCCGATCGGGAAGGCGGCACCGAGCACGCCGCCTGGTTGCTGAACCAGTTCGTCATTGATGGCGGGCGAGCCCGGGGCACCGCAGCCTTCCCCGTGATCAGCGCCCATGCCGTGGGTGCGCGCCGCGGTGACCTGGTCAAGAATCCCTACACTTTCCAGCGCGAGGAGCAGGAGCGGCAGCGCAACGAGGACGCGGTCCAGCGGCTCTACCCCCAGATCGCCACGACGGCGACCCGGGTCTTCGGCCGCCTGATGGCCGAGCGGGACGAGATGCTCGGCCGGTTCCGGACCCACGTCCACGACACCCTGTCCACGCTGCTCGACCAGGGCAAGGCGCGGATCGATGCCGAGATCATCCGCTACGGGCTGGAGCGAACCACCACCGTCGAGTACGACGAGAAGCCGCGCGGAGGATGGAGCCGGCGGACCGTTCACCAGTTCTCGATGGCCGACGAGCCGGCCACCCGAGGCCTGGCCGGCGCGGCGCGCGATCTGCTCGAGAAGAAGAAGGCCCTCGATTCGGCCGAGTGGGACCAGAGCCTGCATGACTGGACGATGGCGTTGACCGCCGGCGGCCTGTTGGCCCTCGTCGACGAGCAGTCTGGGGGGACGCTCGCGGCAGCGCGGGCTGCCCGGAACGCCGAGGTGGCCCGCCGGCGCGAGGAGTACGCGCTGCTGGGGGCGATCCACGCTCAGAGGTATCCCGTCCTGGGTGCTTTCCTGGACGACAAGGCCGCGCTGGCGGCGATCGCCTCCGAGTCCTCCACCCGCCGGGCCACCTCAGCCGGTGCCCTGCTCTGGGACCGCCTCGATCGGGTCGAGCGGACCCGTGCGGACCTGCGGGACGGCGACATCGACCTGTGGCGGCTGGACGACGTGATCGGGGTCGCCAAGCGTACCGGCGGGGTCGGATCGGGCTCGCTGTACGACCGCTGGATCGGCGAGCGCGTTCAGGCAGAGAAAGACGAGCACCAGATCGTGGACTACGTGCTGTCCGCGATCGGGATCGTCCTCGGCCTGCTGGCCATTCCAGCAACGGGCGGCGCGTCGCTGGCCCTGGCTGCCGGCTCGGTCGGCGTCGGCGCGGTCTCGCTCAGTCGCGCTGTCGCCGACTATCGGCTCAAGCGCGCGAACAGCATGGCGGATCGCGCCTTCGCGATCGCCGGGGACGACCCGAGCACGTTCTGGATCGCGCTCGAAGTGGTCGGGGTGGTCCTGGACCTCGGTGCCGCGGCCGCCGCCTTCCGGGCGATCCGGCAACCGGTGCGCGCCGCGGTCAACGCCGGCGCCGGAGCGGCAGAAGAGGCGACGGAGGCCGCCGTCCGGGCCGCGGAGGCCCAGCGCGCAGGACTGGGTGCCCGGGTTCGAGAGGCAATCACGCGGCAGCGCGCGGCCGGCGGCCGTGGCCTGACCCTGGCCGAGAGCGCCGGCGCGGCCGGCCACGAGGCCACTGCGATGCGTCGCGCGGCCACGGAGATGTCCGAGCAGGCATCCCACGCGGTCGCGGCCAAGCCCTCACGGCTCGGCGGCCATCACTACAAGATCACCCCGAGCGGGGAGTTCATCCGCTGCACCACCTGCGCCATCCTGCGCGCCCAGTACGCCGCCGAGCTGGCGAACAATCCGTTGCTGCACGAAGAGTTCCGTCGCCTGCGGAAGGCCTCGCAGGCCGCGCTCGGCAACGCCGCCAAGGAGGCCGAGATCGCCGAGCAGCTGGCCAGGCTCGGCGACCAGCTGCAGATCGTCCGGCTCACTGCCGGACGGCGGTCCACTCGTGACACGTTGTTCCGGATCGTGGAGCAGCACGCCGACCGGCTGGACGCCGAACCGGTCTTCAAGATCCGGCTGCAGGAGGCCGCGGAACTGAGCCGGGCCGACCCGGCGATTTCGGCCCGGCTCGCCGCCGAACTGGAGGACGACCTCGTGGCGTTGTCCGGTGGCGCGGTCCGTCGCGCGACGGCCACTGCGGGCGGCGGCGCGGCGGCGGCAGAGGACTTGGCCCGCAACACTGCCCGCGGTCGTGCCACCGTGGGTGCCGTCGCGTCCGCCCCCGAGACCCATCACCTCGCGACGCAGTTCGTCCAGCCCAGGATCGCGTTCGCCGACCGGGCGCGGACCATCTTCGAGGAGGCCTTCGGTGCCGACCGAATCAGGATCGGCGGGAAGTGGAAGCATCCGATCCACCACCCGATCAACCTGATCAACGACTTCGCGGAGCACCGGATGTTCCCCGGCTGGTGGAACGCCACGGGCCGGTATGTCTTCACGGGACACCATCCGGGATACCACTCCTGGGTGGCCCGCAATCTGCGCAGCGCGCTCGACCTGCCCGGCGCCAGCCGGGAGCAGGCCTTCCGCGCCTTCGTCGAGATGACCGACCGGCTCAAGCGGGTCGTCCAGAAGTATCCCCACGTCCTGCAGCGCGGCGACGCGGTGCTGCCGGAGGGGCTGCGAAACCTGCCGCGCTGACTGGGCCTCCCGGGGATCACGGCGATGGGCAGAGCCCGCTCGGCGGCGTAGCCTCGAAGGATGGGGAGGATGCGACGTAGCCCGCCACGAGGATTGACCCTGGACGACGGCGCCGCCGCCGCGGAGCGGGCGGCTGATCATGCGGCTCGGGCTGCGCTGACCGGTCGGCCCGGTCGGCCCGGTCGGCTGGCGCGAGCGGTGGCCGGGCTGGACCCAGGGGGCGCGAGGGCGCCGGCGAGCGTGGCGCGGGTGCTGGCCGAGCCGGGCCGGGCCCTGGACCCCGGTGTTCGCCATCAGGCGGAACGCCAACTCGGTCAGGAGCTCTCGACGGTACGGGTCCACACCGGCGCAGCCGCTCAGCGCTCGCTCTCGGACGTCGACGCCCACGCCTACGCCGTCGGTCCGCACCTCGTGCTGGGAGCCGAGGCCCAGGACCACACCACGGTTCGAGGCCGGTACCTGCTCGCGCACGAACTGGCGCACGTCGTCCAGGGCGGCCCGGCCGATGTAGTCCGGCGCTACCGCCGCGCCGGCTCGATGGCCTTCCGCGAGCGGGACATGAGCTACTCCGAACCCCGGATCAACCTGGGGACTTGGCCGCCGTCCATCAGCCTGACCCCGCGAACCCTGACCGAGGAGCCCTTCGACGTCCGCCGGGACAAGGAGACCAAACCCTGGATCGAGCAGGTGGACGTCGTGTTCAGCGGCACGCAGACCGACGCGGACGGGAGAGTGTTCGCCATCGGCACTGCTCAGGCCAGGTACTACGCGAACCCCTTCGCCTGGAACGACTTCACCCTGCAGGTATCCGGCGGCTCCGGCAGGATGCGGACCGATCCCGGGTCGTTCACGGTGCATCGGATCGAGGGCTATGGCTACAACAGCGGCAGCGCGTCAGGTACTCCAGGGGTTGACTTCGACTGGTCCGACCGCGAGCAACGACGACGCGGAACGCTTGATCAACGCTACACGAAGAAGGACCCGTTGACCGGGGCGAGACCGGCAAACATGAGCTTTGCGGTGTTCTACAACGGCGGTGAGGCGCTGCACGCCGGTCCGCTGGATCTCACCTCACACGGCTGTGTGCACGTCGACTGGGCGACCGTCGACACCGGCTGGAGCGCCATGCAGCAGCTGAACTATCACAGTGTGATCGGACTTACGAAGGTCACGGTCCGCTACTGATCGCCCGTGCCAGCGTGGCCTTGCGGCCATCGGCACACAGAGGATCGTCGGTAGTCGGCTCCAACTCAGGGGGTTCGGGGAGCAAAGCGTCGTCCGGGTCGGTACTCGTCACCGCGGCGTTGAGCATCGACGGGTCGCCGTTGTCGAAGATCGGCTGGCCGCTCGCGTCCTCTGCCTCAAGGAAGGCCTTGAGCCAGACCTCCTTGTCGGGCAGCGCGGTGCTGTCGGTGCCGAAGATCTGGTTGATGGTGTCGTTCATCGCTGCCGGGCTGGCGAAACCGGCCTCAAAGTCGGCGGCGACGTCCACGCTCGCCCCGGCCTCGAAGTCGAGTTGCATGTCCACGAGGACGTCGACGGCGATGTCGAAGCCGATGCTCGGGGGGATGCAGAACCGCAGCGCGAGCATCCACCAGAGCTGGAAGGCGAACACCACGATCGGCAGGAACATCAGAAACAAGAAGAACGCGATGATGAAGAACAGCTCCAGAGCGAAGGTGCAGATGCCGCCCCCCGGCCCGATGGACCCCGACTTCGGGATGCCTCCGAACGGGTTGAACACGAGCTGCGACTGCGGGGGCGTGGTGATCGCCACCCCGCCGGGCCCCATCGGCTGCCCCGCCCGGGCGGCCAGGCGACGAAGGTCGGGAAGGGTGATCGAGGTGAGCCGCTTGCTGGTGCCCTGTGGATCCATCGGGGAGGCCACGCGGAACGGCTCCGTCGGCGCCTCGTTCCACCAGATCTCGGGCGGGCAGTGCTCGTGGCCTGTGGCGGGCTTGAGTCGCACGAAGCAATGGATCTCGTAGATGGCGTGGTCGTCGAACCTCGGTTCCGGTCGGGGCACCGGGTCGGTCCCCGGTGGCGCGATCGAGTGCATGGCGGAGTAGGTCGGCACCAGGCCGAACCACGACGATCGGGTCCGCGCCGCCGCGCAGTCGTCCTCGCGCGCCGGGAGCCGCCACATCGGGTAGGTCTCCTCGACCTCGTCCGGCCCGGCGGCGGCGATCGGCTTCCAGCCCCGTGAGCCGTCCGGGGCGGTGAACCAGCCCTCCTTCTCGGTGACGACCTCCAGCTGGTCGATCAGTTCGCGATTGTCCTCGGCGAACCGCCGCCGCCAGGCCTGATCGGCCCACCAGAGGTCACGGACATCGGACGAGGGCGTGGAGTCCTTGAGGCTCAGCTTGTGCTGTCGGGCCAGCTCGATCATGAGGTTGCTGGCCACCCGACGGCTCGGTCGGCGGGCTCCCTTGAGCGAGGTGAGCTGGCGACGGACGACGAAGCCGACCTCGAAGTCGGTGTGCGACCCGGCCCTTGGCAGGCCCGGCTGGTCGCAGAACACCTCGGTCAGCACCGCGTAGAAGCGGTTGTGGTTGGGCTGGTACAGCTTGCGCAGGTCGGTGGTGATGAAGTCCCACGTGGCCAGCAGCTTGCGGCCCTTCGCCAACGGGGACGGCGTCACCGGCACCGGGTAGTTCCACAGGTCGTCGGCGGTGAAGGCCAGCGAGTCCCTCGGGTCCGCAACGATCCGGCGGGCGAAGTCGGAGTCGTCGTACATCTGCAGGGCCGGTCGCAGAGCCGCCGGATCGCTCAGCCCGATCTCGGCCCGCTCCCGCACGTGCCACGGTGCCCGAAGCGCGAACGCGGTCACCAGATGTTCCCCACGCCTGGGGTGTACGCGGGCGAGATCACGAACGAATCGGCGATCACCGTCTGCGCCTTCACGATGCCACTGAAGGTTGAGATCGGCGCGGTGACGTCGACCATGATGGCGTTGACCGAGACGTCGACGTTGGCGTTCACCTCGACCGAGGTGGGGGTGATCCGCACCGAGCAACCCCCGGCATGCTCGACGGTGATCCGTCCACCCGCGCCCTCGTCGATGACGATCTCGTGGCCGCTGCGGGTCCGCAGGGTGATCTTGGGGGATGACTTGTTGTCGTCGAACTCCAGGCGACTGTTCGCCCGCGACCGCAACAGCCGGATGTCGTTGGCGTCGGCCGGAGTGTCGGGCAGCGCGGCCTGGCCGTTCCACGCGCAGCCGATGATGTACGGACGGCGCAGGTTGCCGGCCTCGAACGCGACCACCACCTGGCTGTCCACCTCGGGCAAGATCTGCAGCCCGGAGTCGGCGTCCGCGTAGGGCGAGCACAGCGTGGCCCACGCACGCACATCCTTGTCGCCGTCCGTGCCGAGAAACGGGAACCGGACCTCGATCCGACCCATGGAGGCAGTGTCGACGATGTTGGTCACGATGGCGGGGTAGACGCCGTAGTAGCCGGGAGCGGCGCCGTCGACGGGGGCGGGCAGCATCACGTCACGTCGTTCACAGTGGCGCGTTCGGCCTCGAAGTAGGTGCGCAGCCCTCGCGTCAGGTCGACGGTGTGCCGCACCCGGGTCGCGTAGTAGCCGGCCCCGTCGAACGGCGCGCCGACCTGCTGCAGGGTCAGCCGGCTGCCGACGGTGAGTTCCGGTGTCCCCCGGGTCGTGCCCACCACGCTGACGAAGCGCCGTGCACGGCGCAGCATCTCGGCCTTGGCCCAGGCCTGCGCCTCGCCTCCGGTGAGCGCCGCCTCGCGGACCCGCAGGGTGGTCGAGGCACCTAGTGCCTTCTCCACGGTCTTCGGGCCGGTGCGGCCGGACGTGATCTCGGCCTCGATGGCGTCGGCGCGGGCCCGTTCGTCGATCACGTCGGCGGCCGACGCGTCGTAGCCGGTGACCACCACCTCGCTGCGCTGGTGGGCCAGGTCGGCGCACAGCCGGACGGAGAGAAGCGCATTGGGGCGCACGAGGGTGATCTCGGTGCCGGGACGGCGCGAGCGCGAGGCAAGGTGCAGCGTGCGGCCGTCGGCCCACAGCTCGGCCTGGACCAGCCGGGCACGTTCGCGCAGGAACGCCAGGTCGCTCTGGTTCAGCTGCTGCACGACGTCGTACGTCGGGCCTACGACGTCCACCGCGGCCTGCAGCCCGTGCTCGTCGGCGATGGCCGCGGCCAGGTCCGCGTCGCTGACCTCGATGTAGCTACGCATCCGGCGGGTCATCCGCAGCCGCATCAGAGCGTCTTCGGCGAAGATCACCACCAAGGGTGGCTGCCCGTCCTCGAAGACCGCCTCGATTGCCGAGATCGCCCCGTCGAAGACCTTCTGCTGCCCGCCGTCCGGCCCGATGGTGACCGTGAGCTGCTTGCCGAAATCGACCACCCCGCCGTCAAGGTAGATCATCCGGTCGGGGGGGCCGGCGGCCCCGGCGCCGGTGGCGAAGACGTGCAGGCGCAGGGTGCGCAGGCCCTCGACGCCCTCCTGGATCTCCAGCCGCACGCAGTCCCGGGCCAAGCTCGGAACCCGGTCGCCGTCGATCGAGAAGACGGGCCCGGCGGGGGCGAACAGCGGATCTGTCATGGCCGGTTCAGTCGTCGAAGTCCGTCGCGGCCGTGCGGGCCATCAACCAGTTCTGCCGTCCCCTCGCCTCGGCCCAGAGCTCCTCCGTGCTGCGTCCGTCGCCGGGTTGCTCGTCACCGGCGCCTACCGCGTGGCCGGCATCCGCCGGGCGGATGTCGGTGAACATGTCCTTCACATGCACGACCATTCCCCCAGCGTGAGCCGCGACCGTCACCACAGCGTCGCGGTCAGCGCAGGCGAGGCGACGGCTTCAGCGGGACGCCGCGGCCGTATCTCCCCGCGCGCGCGTCGACAGTGGCGCGCGCACGGGCCGTCGACGACACCCCGGCGGCTGCGGACGCCGTGGTCCGCGCGGACACCGAAGCAGATGCCGACGCGCCGGCGACCGCCGACGCCGCACCGGGCACCGCGAACGCGGCGCGGGCGGCGGCGTCCCCGACCTGGGCGTGGGCCGCCAGCACGCCGCAGGTGGCCGCCTCCACCCCGCCCGCGGCGGCGAGCGCGAACCCGGCCGACGCTTGATCCGACGCCCCCACCGTGCCGCCCACGGTGCCACCGGCCGCGCCTCCGCCGGCGAAGGCATCGGCTCCGATCACCAGCCCGGCGCCCGCCCCCGCCGAGGCCCCGGCCGACGCGCCTCCCGACGCTCGCGCCGAAGCGCCCGCGGTCACCCCCGCGGCGACCCCGGCCGAGGCCGCCACCGACAACCCCGCGGACACCCCGGCCGAAGCTTGCGCGGACACCCCCGCGCCGAAGCCCGCGGTCACCCCGAGCCCGACCCCCGCCGACGCCGATGCGTCAAGCCGCAGTTGGGCGCCGGCGTTCAGCCCCAGCGGGCTGTTCAGACCAGCCATCGCCGACCGCCACGTGGCCGGGTCGAGGCCCGCCCGGGTCATCGCCTGCTGCACGCTCTCGCCTTCCTGGGCGTCGAGCGCGGTGTCCGGCGACGTCGTCGGCCCGGCACCCGGGCCGGTGCCCGTCGACGAGGAGTCGCTGCGGGCTGCCGCGCCTACGGCGTTGGCCTCGAGCGCCTCGTTCTGCTCGGTGATGCTCAGGCTCACCTTGGCCCGCAACGCCATGCCGTCGACGTCGAAGTAGTCGATGTCCTCGCTGATCCGCTCGACGATGCCATCGAAGCTGAACTTTCCCCAGATGAAGCGCAGCCGCGGTGGCGGGTCCTTCGGCTTCTTGGGCGGTTCGATGAACTGGCGCAGCTCGGCAGTGCGCCGCCGCACGTCGAGGGGCTGCCCGTTCGCGTCGCCCTCGGCAGTGTCGAACTCGAGCTCGAGGGTCAGCGTGGCATGCCCCTCGTTGGGCTGGTTGCGCCGTTGCGCCTGGCTGGTGGCGCCGCCGCTGCTCGCCCGAGTGCGCTCGATCTTCAGGCTGGTCGGGTTGAACTGCACCGAAATCGGCGGCACCGTGGTGTCCACCGCGACGGTCGGCGGCTTCTCGGCGGTGCCCTTGGCGGTCTCCTTGAGCCGCAGGATCTGTGCCTTGGCCGGAACCTCGCTCACGGCGATCCGCCTTGGTTGTCGGGCCTCTTCAGCAGCAGCCGCTCGTGGGCCAGGTGCAGTTCCTCCACGGCGACCTCACCTGTCTTGGCGTTCAGCGCAGGCCCGACCACCTTGCTCGGCAGTGCCCGCTCGAACGACCAGGTGGCCACGGTGCGGCGGTCATTGGGCGAGCGGACCTCGACCAGGCCGTTGTATCGGGGGATCGGCAGGGTGCCCTGAACCATGCCGATGATCCAGTCCCAGAACGCCGAGTCGGCCTCATGGCCGGTCTCAGGCAGGAACATGCCCCGCTTCAGCACGATCGGCGACAACTTGGCCCGGCCGACCCGGCGCACCACCCCGTCGTTGCGGCCGCCTTCGAGGTACTCCTTGAGGTCGGCCTCCAACTCCAGGCCGGTGCACTCGGCGAAGTACCCGTCGCCCAGGGACGGCGAGCCGCCGGCAACAGCGGTCAGGCTCACCCTGAACCGGAAGGCCTGGACCAGTTCGGCGCCCTCGCTGACGCTCACGACGCACCAGCTGTCCGGAATGCCGAGCCCGGCAGCGCCGCCACGGGCGCCGCCACCGGGGTCACAGTGCTCGTGCCGTCGAGCTCCTGACTTATTCTGAGCACCAGGTACTCCATCGGGCGGGACAGCGCGACGCCAACCTCGCTGATCAGCCGGCCCTGTGCCTGCGACTGCGGTGGGTTGAGGGCGTCGTCGCAGCGGACGAAGAAGGAGGTCTGCTCGGTGTCGCCGGCGAAGACGCCACGGCGGAAGAGCTCCCGCAGGAACTGGGTGAGCACGTGGTGCACCAGTGCGCGCAGCCCGGGGGTGTTCGGCTCGAACACCAGGCTGTTCGCCTGACGCTCCACCGACAGCGTGATCATGGTCATCAGCCGGCGGACGCTGAGCTGGCGGTAGCAGGCGTCCCGGCTGAGCGTGCGGGCCGAGGTGAGCCGGAATCCGTCGCGCTCGGCCCGGAACACGTTGAGGCCCATCCGGTGCAGCTCGTCGTGCACGGCATCCGGCACCTGGTCCTCCGCGACGACCACGCTCGCCGCGAGCTCGTTCGCAGGCCCCCAGGGCAGGCCGAGGCGTCGCTCCCGCGAGGCGATCACCCCGGCGGCCACCGCGGACGGCGGCAGCGGCACCGCCCGCCGTCCGACGCCGTCCCCGGGCACGCCGAGCCACGGGTGGTAGGCCGCCGCGAAGGCCGAGTCGAATCCGGCGCGCCAACGGGCGAGAGCCGGCAGCGAGAGCCGGGACGGCGCGTCCAACAGGGCGACGAAGCGATGCCGCAGGTCCGCGACCGCGACCAGGCGCGCCTGGCGTCGCGAGATCTCAACCAGCTCCTCGGGGGCCTGGGGGTCCAGGAACCGCCCGCTCCCGGCCCAGGTCAGGTCGGGCGCACACAGCAGCCCCAGCGCGGCGACCCGGCTCACCCGGTCGACCCCACGGTGATCGTCGCGCTCGTCGAGCAGGTCGCCGTCCGGGGAATCGAGGTCGAAGAACGACGCGGCGCTGACCGCGTCGAACCGGTCCACGCCGCCTACCGGGGGTTCGGTCGCCACCCCAGGAAGCGTGGCGTCGGCGGGTTCGATGCGCTCGTCCCAGCCATCGCGGGTCCGCACCAGCCGGGACTCGGCGCTCAGCACGGTGCCCGGGTAGCCGGGGTGGTCGGGCGGCAGCGGGCGGGCCGGGTAGCGCGGGTGATCCGGGTCGAGCCCCAACCCTGTGAGCTGTTCCTGCCTGCGGTGCAGCGGGTCACGGTCGAGCACGGTCAGGGATCCGGTGACTGTCCGGACGTCGACCACCTTGCCGTCCGCGTCACGGGCTGCCGGCGGCACCGGCGGATCGACAGTGATCACCCGCTGCCGTCCTCCGCCGGGTACGGGCCGCACCCCCTGCCCCGTCATCCAGTGCAGGCTCCCGGCAGGGTGCCCAGAGCAGGGCCCGATCACGAGCAGCGAGCCCGGCGGCAGTGCGGCGACGTCGGTGATCACGACCTCGTCGTCCTCGGCCGCAGCCCGAATGCAGGGTAGCTGGGGGCCGGGGTCGAGACTCAGCGTGATCTCGAGCCGGGCTCCCCACCGGCCCTCGTTCGCCGCGACCAGCCACCGTCCGTCGGGCAGCTTGAACCGCGCCGTCGCGGCCGCGTGGTCCGCGATCGGCACCACCCGGCACACCCACGCCACCTGGCCGCCCTGGTCGAAGAACGCTCGGACGGCGCGCGGCAGGTATCCGGGGCAGGGCACCACCGCGTCGTCTACCAGATCGGTGACCCCGCCGAACTCTTCGACGAACTGCGACCAACCGGTCACCATCACCGGCTCGTGTGCCGGGCCCCGAAAGGCCATGCCCACGAATCCCGTGGCGTCCAGGTGGACCGGCTGCACGCCGGTCGGCGCGGCCGGTGACGTCACCTGGTACACCCCCGGAGCGCCCAGGGACAGGCCGGCAGTCACCGTGATCAGGCCTGCTCGAAGTCGATCCGTTCGGCCACCAGATGCAGCTCCTCCATGGCCACCTCCCCGCCGCCCTTGGCGGCCAGGGTGGGGCCCACCCACTTCTTCGGCTGGGCGGAGGTGAGGATCCAGCGGCACACCTGGGCGCGGGCCTCGTCGAGCATGGTGATGGTGACCGTCTGCGGGTCGTGATCGCCCTCACGGGTCGACTTCAGCCAGCTGAACAGCCGCAGGTCACCGATCACCCCGCGTTTCAGGGTGACGTCGTCCGTGGTCTCGGTGTTGGCGATCTTGCGGACGTGGTTCTCCTTGTCGTTGCCGTTGCGGTACTCCGAGAACTTGACCTCGTTGCCGAGGCCGCTCACGTCCGAGAACCCGCCGACGATGGAATCCTCGCCACCGAAGGTCCCCAGTCGGACGATGAAGTTGAACGCGCTGTACGGGTTGTCCCGGGTCGCCATGGGAAGTCCTCCTGCTCAAAGGGTTCGGGGGTGGTCAGCTCTGCCGCGCGTCGGCGGTCCACTGGCCGATCCGGAAGATCACGAACTCCGCCGGATAGGTCGGGGCCACGCCGATCAGGCAGATCAGCCGGCCGTTGTCCAGGTCGTTCTGGGTCATCGTGGTGCGGTCGCAGCGCACGAAGAAGGCCTCCTCGGGCTTGGTGCCCATCAGCGCCCCGGTCTTCCAGGTGACCAGTAGGAAGTCGGCGATCGTCTGCCGGATGTTCGCCCACAGCGCCTCGCTATTGGGCTCGAAAACCGCCCACTGGGTGCTCTTGTCGATCGAGTGCTCGAGGTAGATGAACAGCCGGCGCACGTTGACGTACTTCCACTCCGGGTCCGAGCTCATCGTCCGAGCGCCCCAGATCCGGTTGCTGCGTCCGGGGAAGTAGCGCAGCGCGTTGATCCCCTCCGGGTTCAGCACCGACTGGCGGTCGAAGGTGACGTTCTGCATGAACCGGGTGATGCCGAGGATCACCTCATTGGCCGGCGCCTTGTGCACCCCACGCTGGGTGTCGCTGCGCGCGTAGATCCCGGCGGTCAAGCCGGAGGGCGGCAGCTGGAGGGTCGCCGGGGCGGCACCGGGGTCGTTCACTGCGGTGGGGTCGAGGATCTCCACCCATGGGTAGTAGAGGGCGCCGTACTTGGTGTCGAACTGCGACCGGAACTCGCGCACTCCGGAGATCGACCGGTCACGCGGCGGGTCGACGATCGCGATCCGGTAGCGAAGCTCCTCGGCGTGGCCGATCAGGGTGTCCGTGGCGGTCTTCCACTCGGTGTCGGAGGCGAAGCGGATCGCATCCGGCATCGCCACGATCGCGATGTCGTCGATCTCGCCGAGCGCGGACAGCCCGGTGGCCGCCTTGTCCGGGTCGTCCGGGTCGGACTTGGCCCCCTTGAGGTCCTCGGGGGTCAACGCCCGCCCCTCGCCGCCGCCCGTGAGGAAGGTGAGCTCGTCGAGGGCCAGCAGCGCGTCCAGCACCTCGGACGGCGTGGCATCAGGCGTCGGGTTGCCGTTGACGTCGGGCCGGTCGAGGTCGAGCCAGACCACGGCCAGCGGGTCGGTGGGCTGCTCGGCCCGCAGCACCTCGGAGACCGCCCGGGCGTGGTTCCGGCCGAGTTCCAGCCCTGAGTAAGTGTCGAACCGGATGTCGCCCATCGTCACCGTGACGTCCAGGGTGATGTGACACAACGCTTTTCCGGCCGGCAGCGGTTCGGTGGTGCCGTCGTCCTTGAGCAGCACCAGGGTGTTGCCGGCGCCTGCCGCCACCATCCGCACGTTCGCCGTGACAGGCCTGGTCGGTGGCGTGTCCTTGGGCAACGTCGCCGGGTTGGGATCGTCGAAGATCTCCACAGCAGCGCCTGGCGTGACGCCCCGCAGTACGGGGGCACCGCCCCCGGCGGGGGTCTGCAGCAAGTTCTTGCTGCGCCGGAACGCCACCTGGATACTGATTGCCCGGCCCGCCTCGCCGGGCCACCGGGCACGCCAGACGGCGAGTGGCGGCGTTCCGGCGGGAGGAGCGGCCGAGCCGTCCAGGTCGAGCCTGGCGAAGTTGGCTTCCAGGTCAATGTGCTCGGTGGGCAGCCCGGCGTCGGCCAGCGCGAACGGGAACACCCGTGAGACGTAGAGCCGGCGTCCGCCGTTGTCGAAGAAGGCCCTGGCCGCGTAGGCGAGGTAGTTCCGGGCGTCGTCGAGGCCTGTGCCCACGTCCTCGAGCCCGCCGAAGGCGCGCTCGAACTCGGTGAAGCTGGTGACCAGCAATGGCTTGTCGACCATGGTGACCCGGGGCGCGGCGAGGTTGTAGGCCACCGGACCGTAGCGGGTCAGGCCAGCCATGCCGAAGGTGGACGTCGGCACTCCCTCGATCGACTTGGACCGGAAACTGGTCTCCTCCAGGTAGACCCCGGGGGTCAGGTATTCAGGCATCGGGTCACATCTCCTTGGGTCTCACTGGTGATCAGGGGGTGAAGGGGATCGGGGCGGTCACGAAGAACTCGGCGCCGACGGGGACGGTCAACGTCGGGACGGCGGCGGTGTTGCCCACGTAGCCCGGCGGGCTCGCCGTACCGCGCAGCACGTCGTTGACCAGCTCGGCGGGCAGCGGCGGGTTCGAGGCTCGGCCCACGGCCTCGACCACGAGATCGGCGTAGGCGTCATCCGGATCGACGGCAGGGGTGGTCGCCGGGTCGGGCGCGATCACCTGAAGGTCGATCTGCAGGGACGCGGGCGGCGGCGGCGGAAGGGTGCCGGTGTCGGTGATCACGACCACGAACTCGCCCCTCTCGTCGGTGTGGCCGTGCCCCACGACATCGGGCACGGGTCCGCCGGTGGGCCGCAGGGCGGTGAGCCGGGCCCACCGCACCGCCAGCCCTGCCGACTGAACCACCCCTCGGATCGCGGTGAGTCCCGGAGGCAGCTGGGCTGCCGCTCCTGGCCACAACCACGGTCTCAGCAGACGGGCGGCCGCCGGCACGGTCGGGGGCGCACCCTCCGCGGCGATGACGTCGGCCAGCGTCCACAGCGTCGCGTCGAGGCGCCTGGCGACGAACCGTCGCCAGGGGTGCACCAGCCGCAGCCGGGCCACCGGCGGGCCGGCCGGTGCGGGGGGGACGGCCAGGGTGCGGGTCGGGGTGGTGGCGTCGTAGAGCAGCCGACCCCGGCCGGTTCCCCTGCGCAGCAAGGAGACACAGGGCCACTGCGGGTCGTGATCCGGCGACAGGCGGCGGGGGTCGAGCTCGCGGCCGATCGCCAGGTCGGTGCGCACGCGCTGCCCGGTGACGGCATCCACGCACTCGACGCCGAGTACCAGCCGGTGCAGCACGTTCGCCGCACCGATCGAGGTGTCGACGACCAGGACGGGGTCGACGCTCATCGTCGCCCACCTCCGGCGGCGCTGAGAGGCGCGGTCTCCATGCGGTCGGCCACGAGTGTGACCGGCTCTGCACTGCGCGACCGCGAACCCCGGATGGTGATCACCTTCGCCAGGTAGAGCAGGCTGAGCCGGTAGTCGGTGGTCAGTGCTTGGAACGCCTCGCTCATCGACTCCAGGGCGACGTCGTCGGTGACCACCTGGATGGCGTCGCCGGGGGCCCACTCGCCACTGCGGTGCAGCAGCGGGCCGGCGAGCTGGCTCTGGCTCTCTAGGATCTGCGCCGCCAGCCCGAGCCATTCCAGTTCGCTCTCCACGACCGTGTCCCAGGCTGAGATCATCAGGTGCATCCGCAGCGGGATCCTCGCGAAGCCGTCGGCGGCGGCCAGCGCGGACTGCCCCGGGCGCATCTCCGGGTCGACGCTGACCTTGTAGCAGTACACCGAGATCGCCGGGTACTGGATGATGGCCGTGGGACTGGAGTTCACGGCGTCGAAGTCGGTGGTGCCGGCCAGCACGGCTGTGGGGCGTGGCGGCGCTGCGAGCTGCTCGCCGATCCGCAGATTGAGCAGATCGACGAGGCTGCGGCCGACCGCCGCAAGCGCCTTGTGTCCCGCCATGAGCGGAAGCGTTCACCGCCGCGCGTCACCCGAGCGTTGCTGGGCCATGCCTGGCGCGAGCAACGGTGCGGTGACAGGAGGCCGCGGAGACTACGGGCTACGCAACGCCGAAGGGAGCGCCCGGATGTCCAGCGAACACGAGTACGAGGAGCACCACGAGTACGGGGAGCACCACGATCATCAAGATCACGAACACCATGAGCCCGACCACGAGCACCATGACGGGTGCGGTTGCCACGAGCCGCCGGAGTGTGCCGACTGCGATCCCGATCTGATCGACGAGCTGAAGTGCCAAGCTGAGGGAACCGCTGCCCAGGCTGCCTACAACGCGGCGTCGCAACCGGCCCTACAGCAGGCGCGCCTGGACTACGCGACCACGCGCACCGCGTACCGAACCTCGCGAGCCGCGGCCACGCTCGAGGTCGAGGAGCTGCAGCACAAGGTCAAGCAGCTGGTCGAGCGGATCCGGTGCCAGATCAAGCAGGACGACGTCGCGCAGTGCCTGGAGAAGGCCTTCCGGCGGATCTGCCGGCGACTGGATGCGTGCGGCGACGGCGGCGGCTGCTGCTCGACCGGGGACTGCACCTTCGACAAGACGTGCCCGGAGAGTTACGACGAGCTGGTCAGCCGGATCGCTGAGTACCAGGCTCGGCTGGAGCGGGACAAGACCTGCTTCACCCTGCTGATTGGGGAGCCCGCAGCGCTGACCGCCCGCGTGGAGGCCGTCAAGGCGGAGATCGTCGCCATCACCGCGGCGCTCGAGGGCGACCAAGCGACCCTGGACCTGAAGAAACAGTACGTCGCAGCGCTGGTGGCGCAGCGCCATCTCGACCTTGTGTGGAACGGGTTCGCCCGTACACAGAGCTTCATCGATTGTCTGTGTCGGGCGCTGACCTGCTGGACCAAGGGGAGCGACGCCATTTCCGTACTCACGGGATGCAAGGCCGTCATGGACTGTCAGGAGGCCGCCCGCCAGGCGTACTGCGACGACCTGCGCACCAAGACGGTCGACGAGGTGCTCATGGAGTACGAGCGCCTGTGCGGCGACGACCAGTGCGGCGACGAGCGCGAGGACGAGGGCGAGCCGTCGGACGACGACTCAGGCCACGACGGGGGCTCGGACGACGAGGACCAGGACGACGACGCGCGGTGTGGTTGCGAGCACGGCCATAAGCACCGGCGTCGCCACCACCGTCATGGGCATCGACACGATTGACTAACAGAACAGGATGCCCGGTCCAGCGTCAAGGTCATCCAGACGCACGCCAAGGAGGCGTCATGCCGACCACCAACGTCACCTGTACTCGCTTGGCTTCAACATCGTGGACATGCAGGGGTACCTCTACTACGGCCTCGAGGGCGACAGCTCGGCCCAGCAGATCTTCGTCACGGCGCAGGAGCGGACAGCCCTCGCCCAGATGTTCCGTGACGTCGGCCAAGTCGTGCTCAACGACAGCGGCGGACAGTCCTACTTCGTTACCGAGCGGCGTGACATCGCCCGTGCCGAGGTGAACTCAGCTCGCCCCGGTCACCACGGCCCAACAGGGCCAACACACCAGACCTGAGCCACTGCCGACTGACCCCACGGCGACGCCTTGCATTCAGCCGGCAGTTGCATCGTGCTGGCCCCTGCACGACCGAGGAAGACGACGTGGGTGATCAGCCGCGCCGCGGTTGACACCAAGGCGGCGACAGTCTGGATCCCAGGATCGAGAGCAGAGACATGACTATTGAGATCCCGTCCGGCGGCGCGACCGCCGTTCCGAAACCGAGGGCAGACGACAACTCCGGGCGGTGGGTCCTGATTGGCATGGCCGTCGCGGTCGCCGCCTTTTGTGGCCATTGCCCTGGTCGCCATCCTGGGAGCTGGCGAAACCAGTGGCGACGTCGTCGTGGGACTTATCGCGGCACTCACAACGGGAGTGGTATCGATCGTGGTATCGGGTCTGGCGCACCTTGATCGAGTCAGGAGTGATGCCGAGAGGAAGGACCTACGCGCCCAAGAAGAGCGGGAGCGCAGAAGTGTGCGCTACGAAGAGGTGGTGTTGAAGTCTCTCGAGTACTTCACGGGCCACTCCCAGCGACGGAATGTGGGAATTGCGGTCGTTGAGGGCGCTTGGAACGAGGCATCGCACCTGCGCCCCGTCTTCGTGCCCCTCCTGGTGAATCAGGCCGTGTACCTGCTTGAGGAATCGGGTCGGGGCGAAGCCCGCCATGAATTGGAGAACTTAGAACGGATCATGTCGCTGGTCATCGACTCGGTGCGGCAGAACGATCTGCCTGTAGCCACCTACGAACCGCTAGTCCGATCCATCGAGCGGCGAAGAGCTCGAACTCAACCGGGCCCTGGAGTGAGCGTGGAGCGATCGAAGCTGAGTCTGTGGCAGAAGGCGCTCCCCACGGTTGGCGAAACGCAATAGGCGTCCCGAACTCACCCATGCCCGCGCGGGCCTTCGTCGTGGTCTGAACCCGAGCGCAGGCCGTAGCGTCAGCGCGATGCTCTGAGGTCTCGCCTGAACTTCTCCGACGGCGTGATCCTCCTGGGTGCCTCGCGGTCGATCTCTGAGCAGGTCGTACCCGTGATCGATCGGTTGCTGCGTTCTGGAGGATGCACGTCCGGAACGGCACGGGCCCCACGGCTTGTGCGCTGTCGGCTGCGGAGGGTCGCTCAGCTGCCAGGAGCCGCGCATCAACGCCTCGGACTGCCTGGGCGCCATCAGGGTGCAGGGTCAACGACTACCTCGCCTGGAACGCCCTCCGGGGCGGCAACTCGATCGTCGTCGGGCCGCCCGTTGTCTTTGAGCAACTCCAGTTGCCGCTGAATCCGGCTGCTGCCAGGACCCCGTTTTGTCGGGATGTGCGGCAACGTCGCGGTGACGTTCGGGCCGGATGATCGGGTAGTGTCCCGAGCCACCTTGCACGCGCCGCCGGCCTCGTCCGCGCCGGCGCGTCCGGCACTCTCGGGCCCGGCATCACCGCCGCCCGCGCGGGTACCCCAGCCGGCGCTGTCGCGCACGTTGGCGTTGGGCACGGTGCATCGGAGCGCTAAGCCAGGCGGCGCGACGGGGCTACCGGTCAGCCAGCCCACTGACCCGCACGAGCTGGAAGCCGACCGGATTGCAGAGTCGATGACCGGCTCGTGCAGCGGGTGCGCCGACTCGGCCAAGCCATGCGTTGGGTGCGCCGAGCCGAGGGCACCGTGCTCGTCCTGCGCCGGTGAGACTGTGCACCGGTCCGCATCGACCGGTGGCGCCACCGTAGGTGCGGCGGACGCGCCCCCACGCACGTCGCCGACGAGTCAACCGCTCGAACAACAAGTCCGATCATGGTTCGAGCCGCGCTTCGGCGCCGATCTCGGTGGCGTACGGGTACATCTGGGCGCAGCCGCAGCTCATGCGGCCGACGGGCTGGCCGCGAACGCGTACTCGGTAGGCTCCGACATCGTCTTCGGTGCCGGCCGGTACGCACCGGATACTGCACCCGGTCGGGCACTGCTCGCTCACGAACTCGCGCACGTCGTCCTCCACGGCGCCGGCGGCAGGACCATCCATCGCCAGATCAACCAAGGCGGCCAGGGCGGCCAGTCACAGGCCAACGCAGCGATGACGGCTCGGCTCGAGTTCGCCCAGTCCGTTCTCAGCGCTGCCCCGGAACTGGCTGGCGCCGATCGCACAACGTTGGGCCAGATCGTCGACGCGGTACCCATCTACGAGGCGATCAGACGACGGAACGTTTTGCGTGCCGAGAGCCGGACCCACCGGGAGTCGATCGCGTACCACGAACGAACGAACGAGATGCTCGTCGGCAGCAGAAGCGGCAGTGAGCCGGCCGATGCCGGCGTGCCGCCGATTGCGGGGGTTCCCGCGGGCCCCGAGATCTTCGAGTCGCTTAGGCACGAGATCGCCACGGCGGATGCCGCGATCGAGCAGCTGGACTACGACATCTCGGCCTCGATCGCCGAATTCGGTCTCGTCGGCGAAGCGCTGGTGATCCGGCTGGTCGAGGTCGAGTTCCCGGCCATCTGGGTGCGGCGTGCCAAGGTGCTGGCCGACACTCGGTTGGACGTCAGCCGGCGGCAGGTGCTGGAGCAGCAGCGGCGCTACCCACCCGACGCGTGCACCGTCGATCAGGGCGCGCTGCGCGCAGCGGATGCCGAGCTCGCCCGGCTCGACGGTGAGCGCGCGCAGGCGCGAGACGAGCAGCCGAGGCTTCGCGACGAGCGGGAGCGCCAGCTGGCCCACCGCCGCGACATGGACAGTCGCCGCCGCGGCGCGGAAGAACCGGGCGGGCTGCCCGGCGGCGTACCACCGTCGAACGAGGACTGGGTCGAGATCGACGCGCAGGTCGCGCAGCTCGACCGCCGGATCGAGGCCAACGAGGCGGCCGTCGTGCAGCGCGACCGCGCCTTCATCACTGCGTATGCGAACCACGGGCGAGCGCATCCCGCCCTTTACATGGGCGGCTACCGGCCTGGCATGTTCGTGGGGATGGACGACCGGCAGCTCGCGGCGGCGGTGGGCGCGTGGACGCAGAAGCTGCTGAACGACATCGCGCGGACCCGGGAGAATATCGCGGACGACACGATCAAGGTCTGGGACCTCAACGACATCCCGGGCCAGACGTACGAAAGCCTCGGCGTCCCCCGCCAATCGGTGCTCGGGCAGGCTGTTGATCGGTTTGTGACCGATAAGAGATCCGAACGTGCGTGGCTGGACATTGCCCTCGCCGTGCTCGAGGTCGCCATCGTGATCGGCGTTTCGATCGTGGCCACCCCGCTGGCGGGCGCGGCCGTCGGCCTTGCGTTCTCCGCGATTCATCTCGGCTTCGATCTCGCTCAGGTCGTACGCGAGGAGGCGGCGGCAAACACAAACGTACACCCGGAGCTGCGCGACCTGTCGGCGAACGACCCCGACTATCTGGCGGTCATCCTCGACATCGCGGGCATGGTGCCGGACATTGTCGTAGTGGCGAGGGCGCTGCGGCCGGCCGCGGTGGCCCTCCGCGCGGGCGGTGATGCCGCGGACTTCGCCCTCGCCGCCGAACGCCAGGTGGGCCGCGAAGCGGGCAGGCGGCTGACCGAAACCGCGGTGCGGAGGTGGCGACTCGGCAGCGCAGTGGAAAGGATCGGCCGCGCGCATGCTTGGGTTCGGCGGGTGCTCGCCGCTCCGGCGAGCGTGCTCACCGACCTGACCGAGCTGGCGATAGAGCGACTCCGCCGGCTGCCCAGCTGGATGCTCGAGCGGCTGCGGATGATGAACGAGGCGGGCATGCGCGCGGCGCTCGGCTGCGCATCACCCTGCAAGGTGGATCTGGAGGAAATCCGCCGGTTCCTCACCCAGATGACCGAAGACGGCGCGCAGCGGGGCGCCACCCTCGCTAGCACGACGGACATCATCGCCGCGCTTCCGGCGGACGTGATCAACGTCCAGCTGATCACGGCCAAACTTAGCAAGCATCCGTCACTGCGAGCGGCCATCAGCGCCTCTGGAATGACCGCGGAGGACTTTGGCGCACTGCGACGCTTCACCACCCCCGCCGACCTGGCTAATCCCGAGACGGCCTATGAGACGTTCACCCGGTACCTGTCGATGGTTGCCGCCAACCGTGCCGGCAGCGACGTCAACGAATTGAACCGGATCGCCGCCACGATGACTGCCGCGCAGTCCCGCGGCCCGGCAGCATCACTCAAGGGCTCGATGTTCGAGGCTTGGGCGCGGATACACATCTCCGACTTCGCGAACACGTCGGGCTTCGAGCGGTTGACGACGAGCGTCGGCGGCCGACCGCTTACCGCCGACCGATGGATCCCGACGCGCGGTGAGGTCTGGGACTTCAAGCACTACACGAGTACCAGGAGCGGCGACCTCGTGCGAACCGACCAAGCGGGTCGATATCTCCAGCTGGTCGGCCAGCAGGCCGACGGGTATACGGTGAGAAGCATCAACTACGTGTTCCCGTCTCTGGAAGTCGCGCTGGCCAATCGCCGCCGGTTGGTCAGTAGAGGTCTCGAAGCCATCCAGGTGCACTACGTGGGCGCCAACAACGCGTTGGTACTGGTCCCTTGACCCGTTTTCGTCTTCAGTCGAACACCGCTGCGCAGCGCTGGACCTTGGCGGACTACCCGGCGTTCGTGTTGGACCAGTTGTCCGAGCTGGGTCTGGTCGGTGACGTGGAGTGGGCGGCGGTCGGGCACGACGTGGACCCGACGCCGTTTACCCTTCCCGGTGGTGCCGGTCTGGGCCGGCGGTTGTCGGAGGCGCTCGGCGACGTCGGCGACGACACCGTCGTGCTCGCGGGGGCCAAACCGGAGACGGATCCGCCGTGGACCGTGACCGTGCGACTCGCGCCGTACCACGCGCCCAGCGACTCACTCGACGGCGTCAACGTGCTCGCCCTGGAGTTCGACGTCGAACTTGATGACGAGGGGAGCAATGCCGGGCTAGTCGACGCGTTCCGGGTGGTCGCCGGTGCCGGTCGGGCACAGTACTCCTACCTGCATCCTGAGGAGAGCTGGCGACGCCTCACGGCGCTGGTCGGTCGCGAGCCGGCCTTCACGACCATGCAGTTCCCTTGCTTCTACTGGTGCAACGGACTGGGGCAGAGAGTCCTCGCAGTCCTGCGGAGCGACGCGCTGGACGATCTTGATGTGGACGAGAACACCACGTTCGAGGACGGATCGCGGCTCATCGTGATGACGAACTCGCCGGAGGCGGCGTGCACGCCCGAGGCCGAGCAGCGGTTCGTCGATCTGGCCAGGTCGCTGCGCGCTTGATTCCCCGCGTATCCCGACGGCCAAGGAACAGCGTCAGCCGCACCGCCCAGGGTGCGGCTGCCGCTGCTGTTGGTGGACGACCTGGAGATCGGGGCCTTGGGCGCCTTCGGGGCGGAGTTTGTCGACCTCGAACATCTCGGTCCGCAGTCCGTAGAGCCAGGACTCGGCGTATTCGCCGACAGCCTCGACCCATGGAAGAGACACCGCACGACGTACGTTCTGGTCGACGGCGAGAGCATCGACTTACCTTGGGGACCTCGATCCTGGGTCGGCGTCCTCGGGCCGAGGGGCGCCCGCGGTGGGAGACCGACAGTTCGCCCGGGAGCAGTGGGGCCAGCCGGCCAACGGCTCGAATTTCTCGCCGCGGACAGCCAGCTCCCTACGACCTTCGTGCAGGCCCTCCTGGCGGTCGGTACCGACCGGTGCCTCTCTCGGGCGCCTTCGGCAAAACGTCGTCAACATCGCGATCCAGCGAACCCTCGTCGAGCTCGGACGCCGGAAGGCTGACGTCCTCCTCGTGACCAACAACGGGGCCTTCATCGGCGAGACCTAGATTCTGCCGGCCACTCCACCTACTGGGGCGTGCCGCGAGGTTCACGCTCGCGTATGGACATGGCCGACGCCCGGGATGGGCAGGCTCATTCAGCATGGTCAAACTGAGGGGCCTGAAGCGCTGAAACTCTGACATTTCCAGTGCGAACGGCGCCGTCCCGGGCGGCTTTGGCACGTCAGGGTTGAGCGGTCAGGGCGGCCCAGCTGGTGGGCCCGTCGCGGTGCCTCGGACCGCAAGTTCGGACAGCTTGGCGGCGATCTCTGCGTCGCGGCCCCGAGCGGCGTGCTGGTAGCGAAGTGCGGCTTGCGGCGTTGAGTGCCCAAGCCTGCTCATGAGCTCGGCCAGGGTGGCCCCCGTTTGAGCCGCCAGGACCGCGCCCGTGTGCCGCAGGTCGTGGAAGCGCAGGTCTGGCCGACCGGCCGCTTCACGAGCGGGCATGTGGAACTGCTTGTAGTACCAACCGTGGGTGAAGTGACGGTCTGGCTGCTCAGGACTGTGCGGGAACAGGAGGGAGTCACGGTTCCGCCGGACATGGGCTGCCAGGTGCGCGACGACGAAGGGCATCAGGTGCGGTGGGATCGCGACAACACGGATGCCCGCAGCACTCTTTGGCTTTCCCACCACGTCAGCACGGCCGACGCGAACGAGGCCGCGAGCAACCGACAGCCGCTGCCGGTCGACGTCAATGTCACGACGTCGCAGCTCGATGAGTTCCCCGAAGCGCAGACCGCACCACGCTCCCAGAAGTGGCATCAACTGCAGGCGCTCGGGCATCGCCGTCACAAGGGCCGAGAGCTCCTCCAGCGAGGCCGGCTCAATCCGTCGCTCTCGCCTCGTCTGTCCCGCCCCGCGGATGGTGCAAGGGTTGGCGGTGATGACCTCCTCGAGCAGCGCCGTCGAGAGGATCGAGCGCAGCAGCGAGTAAGCGTGTGCTCGAGTTGTCTTCTTCGTCGGGTCCAGGGTCGCGTACCAGGCGCGGATGTCCGAAGAGCTGATCTTCCCGATCTGCTGCTCGCTGAACGCAGGGAGCAGGGTCCGATCGAGGTAGCCACGGTAGAGGTTGGCCGTGCTGGGCTTCAGTTCTCGGGACTTGAGCCACCGTTCCGCGTAGTCCTCGAAGGTGACGGTCCGGCGGTCGCGCTGACCCGGTGGCAACCACGCTTGGTCGGCCACTAGACGGCGCTCCGCAGCGAGCCACTCTTCACCATCGATCTTCGTCTCGAACGTCCGGGGGGCTTGGTACCTGAGCATGTCGGGACCCAGGTACGAGGCCTGCCATCGCTTGGATGGCAGGCGGCGAAGATGGCCGAAGCCTCGTCGGTTCCGCACTTGCTCCACCCCCTCCTGGGCCCTGCCGGCGTGCAATAAATGTGCGATAACGTGCAATAAACGTGCGATATAGACGGTACCTCCTGGCCGCCAATGTCATCTAGTGCCTTCAAGAACTCACTTGTCCTGCAGGCGAATTCAGTCCAAGAGTACAGGTGGGCGCACTGCCACGACTTGCGCGGAGCATAGTTTCGAATCCTACCGGGGGCACTACCGAAGGGGCCCGACCAGCCGGCGCGAAGCGCCTTGGCCGGGCCCCTTCGCGGTGCGCCGCTATGACGTCGGCCGGGTCTTCGAGGCCGGTGCAGTGCTACCTCCCGCCAGCGCACGACGACGCCGGGCACCCGCCCAGCGGGCTGCCTCGCCGACGGCCGCGGCCGCCGCCACCGACAGGGTCAGGGCGGCCAGGGCCAGGTCGGCCCTGTCATGGTCACGGATGCGCATGCCCGAGCCCTGCCCGGATTCGGGCCCCCTACACGTGCCCGGCTCCGCTCCAGCGCCGGATCAGCGGCGGCGAGCCTCGCCGTGCGAGGAGTCGCTCACCTCTCCGACAAGCTCCTCGATGACGTCCTCGAGGAAGACCACCCCGACCACCTGGCCGTCGTCGGCCACGACCCGGGCCAGGTGCGAGCCGGTGAGCTGCATCGTCTGCAGCACCGACTCCACCTCGTCGTCGCGCCGCACGTTCGCCATCCGGCGCACCCGCTTGGCGGGCACCGGCTCGAGTCGTTCCACCTCATCGGCGTACAACACGTCCTTGAGGTGCAGGTAGCCCCCGAGGTCCCCGTCGTCGTCGAGCACCGGGTAGCGCGAGTAGCC
>JBBRVU010000018.1:0-38606 GCA_038246575.1 Actinomycetes bacterium
GGCACCATCATTGCGATCTCCTTGCGACCACCGGCTTCGAGCAGAGCCCGCTTCCCCGCCTCACGGACGTCGACCGCTTGGGCACGAAGTACGTCGGCCAGAGGAGTGCCTCGTTCAACGGCGATGGCGACCCCGTCGACGAAGCGAGCGAGCGGGGCAAGACTTGTCCTGGTCGCGATGCCCTCCAGCGCCTGAACCAGAGAGGCTCCGGCCTTGGCCTCACCCAGAGCGCGACCGAGCTCGCGGGCAAGCTCGCCACGGCTGATCGTGGTAACCCGCTCCAGAGCTCCGATTGCGCCCTCGCCCGCGGCCACCGCCAGCGCCAACAGCTCGGCGATGGTGGGGAACTCGGCGAGCATCCGCTCGTCGCGGTGAGCGACCTCGCGTGACAGCCACCGGTCGCGGGCGAGCACGCCTGTCACCGTCGCCACCAGGCACAGGATCAGTGAGTGCACCGGGCGGAGCCCGGAGCTGGCCGCCACGGCAAAGCTCATCGCGATACCCGCCAGGAGCCCCGCACCGCCCCAGAGGATCTGCTCGGCTCGGAACTCGTCGAGGGTCATGCCGCGTCCTGCCTGCTCGAGCCGGTGCCTCGCCGAGGCAGCACCACCGAGCACCCGCTCCAACATGTGAACTGCATCGCGCAGAAGAGGAGCGATGATCCGCTCCAACGTGGGGAAAGGTGTGAGTGACCGGTGGCTGCTGAGAAGTCGCGACGGGCGAGCGGCGTCGCGCAGGTAGGGCGCCAGTCGGTCATCGAGGGTGGGTCGACGCCAGGCCGGGACCCGACTCAACGCCAGGCCAAGTCCGGCCGCGGCGAGCAACCCCAGCACTGCGCCGGCGAAGGGGGCGGTCACCGCAGCACTCGTTGCTCTTCGGGCAGCCGACCGATCCGCACCATGGCCCGGTAGGCAACCAGGCAGGCGGAGCCGCCCACGGCGAGCACGACAAAGCCAGCGGGGCCGTTGTAGGCGTCGACGGCTTCAGGTCGCAGCGACAACAAGCCCAGGACGATCCACGGTGCCGCCACAGCCAACCGCGCGGCGTTGATAGTCCAGCCCTGCCGGGTCTCGAGCTCCGCACGGGTCCGGGCGTCCTCGCGCAGGAACGCCGACAACGTCCTCAGCAGCCGGCCCAGATCGCTGCCGCCGACTTCCCGTGCCATCCGCAGCGATTCAACGATCCGGTCGCCGACCGGATCGGCCAGGGCGGCCTTCAGCGAGTCGAGACAGACGTAGAAGCGTCCC
Source organism: Actinomycetes bacterium (assembly GCA_038246575.1). Classification (GTDB taxonomy): domain Bacteria; phylum Actinomycetota; class Actinomycetes; order JACCUZ01; family JACCUZ01; genus JACCUZ01. The sequence goes on from JBBRVU010000018.1 coordinate 1,248, forward strand.
GACGACCGGTAGTCCTCCCCGAAACGGGCGAAGGGTCGACGCATCTCCTGGGGTCCCCTCACACCCACCTGCGCCAGCGCCTCCGGAAGCGACAGTCCGGCTCGCACGCCTGACGCCAGATTGTCGACGACCTCCGGCCAGAGGTCGCGCAGAGCGCTCCGCCTTTGCCTGGCTCGATATCTGACGAGCGCCATCGGCGCCCATGTCGCGATCAGACCGAAAGCCAGTCCGATCGCTGGTGATCGCGACACGACGTACATCAGGGAGGCGACCGCGCCACCGATGCCTAGGCACGACACGACCAGAGCACCTGGGGACACCGACTCGATCCCCGCTTGGGACAGCAGGTCGGTCATCCGCTCTCGGCCAGTGGTGCGGCCCGGGCGTCCCGTCACCGCGGGGGTGAACGACCGCCAGATCAGGAAAGCCCCCAGACCGAAGAGGAGTCCAACCGAGGCGCCCATAGCGGTTCAGCCGTCGTAGCCGTCGGGCGCAAGCAGCCGGGTCAGGTCGTAACCCCAGCGCTCGAAGCGGTCGATGTGCGGAGGCCACCCCTCGGCACGCTGCAGCCTGCCGTTCCTCGTCGTGAACACGTCGGCGCTCTCGACGACGTCCCCTTCCACCCGACCGGGCACGGCAAGCACCTCGCGAAGGACGCGGCGTCCGTCGGGCTCCGTAGCGACGTGAACGACGAGATCGATGCAACCAGCGACCGTGGGGACGACGAACGCGTGTCCAACGTTCTCCCCCGCCAACAGGGGTAGCGTGCACATCTTCGTCACGGCCTCGCGCGCGGAGTTGGCGTGAATCGTGCACATGCCCGGAAGACCCGAGTTGAGTGCAATGAGCAGGTCGAGGCTCTCCTCCTGGCGGACCTCGCCCACGATGATGCGCGACGGCCGCATCCGAAGCGCCTCCTTGACGAGGCGACGCAGCTTGATCTCCCCGGTGCCTTCCAGGCTCGGCTGTCGGCATTGCATCGACACCACGTCTGGCAGCGGCACCTTGAGCTCGAAGACCTCCTCGCAGCTCACGACGCGCTCGCGGGTCGGGATGGCCGCGGTGAGGCAGTTCAGGAGGGTGGTCTTGCCCGCCTGGGTTCCGCCGCTGACCAGGATGTTCAGCCCGCTGGCGACTGCGGCCTCGAGGAACCGTGCCGACTGCGAGGTGAGGCTGCCGAGCGCCACCAGGTCGTCGAGGTGTGTTGCCCGGACGACGAACTTCCGAATGTTCACCGACCAGTGCAGCCGGGTGATGTCGTTGATGACGACGTGCAGCCTCGACCCGTCGGGAAGCATGGCATCGACGAACGGGGTCGAGAGGTCGACCCGACGGCCCGAGGACTTCAACATCTTCTCGACGAGGTCGCGCACCTCGTCGGCCGACAGGATCGTCGTCGTCAGCTCGTGCATGCCGCGACGGGCGATGAACACCTTGGTCGGCTCATTGATCCAGATCTCCTCGACGGTGGGGTCGTCGAGGTACCTCTGCAGCGGTCCGAATCCGGCGACGGCGTCAAACACCGCGCGCGCCGCCTCGTGGCTGTCAGCCAGCTGGGGCAGCGATCCGGACATGCTGCGCTCGTCGTAGTCGGTGATGACCTCGTCGACGAGAAGGCGAATCGAGCCGGGGTCGGCCACAGGGTCCAGCCCACGTCGGCGCACGAGCTCGCGCACCTCGTCCTCAACGACCGCAATAGCCAGCACGCCACACCCCGTCCAGCCGCACCGGCGATGTCCCCGAGTCGCCGCTCCCGATTGCGACGCCGACTCCACCACCTAATCCCCCGCGCGACAAGACCCGGTTGCCGTTCCTGTGCACAACGATGCAACCTCTGAGCCGGATGTGACTCAGGTGCCAGATGGTTTCGTAGGCGGTTCCTCGAGTCGCCGTCTTGGGTGCGTTGCGGGCTGTGGACAACACCGCGGGTTGGACAGCGCTCTCGCGCCACGATGGGGCGGTGAAGCTCTGGCTGAGCATCGTCGACCCGCACGGCGGTAGGCCACCGGCCGACGTCGTCGTCGAAGGCAGGCCCGCCGAACCGTTCTCCTCCGTCCGCCGGGCACTGGCCGCGACGGTCGGCCGGGGAGAGGCCCGGTTCTTCTGCGGGACCGAGCTCGTCGAGGACAGTTGTCCGCTCGGTCGACCACCGCTGCTCGACGGGGCCATCCTCACCATCGACGAGCCCTACCCGGCCGGTCCGAGCCAACCTCGCGGGGTGCTCGAGCTGCACGTGCGTTCAGGACCCGATTGCGGCACGGTGCTCCAGCTTGCTCCCGGGGAGTACGACTTGGGTCGCGCTCCGGAGGCCAGGGTGCGCATCGACGACCCCGGGGTGTCCCGGCTGCATGCGACGCTCCGAGCCGGCTGCGACGGCGCGAGCCGCGCGACCGTTCACGACCTGGCATCCACCAACGGGACGACGGTGGGTGCGACGCGCGTCGACGGGGTCGGGACCGAGCTGCATCCGGGTGACGTGCTCCGGATCGGATCCACCGCGTGCGAGCTGGTCGTGCCCACCATCCCGCCCGTGTCCTGCCCGCCCGACGGTTGCGGTCACTTGGCCCTCAATCGACCGCCGCGCCGGGTCGCGGCGCCGTCGCCTGTCCGGGTGCGCTACCCCGCAACGCCACCGATGCCCGAGCGGCCCCGGTTGCCGCTCGTCGCGCTGGCGGTTCCTCTCCTCGCCGGGCTGGGCCTTGTCGCCGTTACGCGCAACCCGGCGTACCTCGCCTTCGTACTGCTCTCGCCGCTCATGCTGGTGGGCAGCTTTCTCGGTGACCGGGCGAACCGCCGCCGATCCGGCAGCGAGGCACGGCGGAAGCATGCAGCGAAGGTCCAGGCCGCCCGGAGCACGGTCGCACGCGCCCTGCAGCAGGAGGCGCAGATCCGGCACCGGACATCGCCCGACCTCGCCACCCTGCTCCTCAGTGCCACCGGTCCGCGACCGCGGCTGTGGGAGCGACGATCGCCGGACCCGGACTTCCTGGAGGTGCGTCTCGGGCTGGGCAGTGTGGATTCCCTCGTCGAGGTGTGGATGCCGGGAGACGGCTCGGCGGACGAGACCACGCAACGCCTCGCCTTGGACGTCGTGCCCGTCACGCTCCGACTGCGCGACGCCGGCGTCGTCGGCCTCGCCGGCTCGCGAGGTCCGCAGCTGCGCCTTGCGCGGTCGGTGGTCGGGCAGGTCTGTGGCTGGCACAGCCCCCGTCACGTCAGCCTCGTCGTGCTTGCCGTGGACAGCGGCTCGGACTGGGAGTGGACGAGGTGGCTGCCGCATGTGCGGCCCCCGGACACAGTCGACGCGTCAGCGTTGGTCGGTATCGCACCCCGGCAGGTGACGGCTCGAGTCGACGAGCTGATCTCGACGCTCGACGCCCGACTCGCCGAGATGTCCCGGTCGCGACATGTCGCCTGGCCAGGGGCATCGACGCTGGTCGTCCTCGATGGCGCCGAATCGCTACGGCGGCGCCCCGGGGTGGCTCGGCTGCTCGTCGAAGGGCCACCTGTCGGCCTGCTGCTGTTGTGCCTCGAGAGCAGGCTGGTCTCGCTCCCCGCAGAGTGCCGGTCAACGGTCGAGATCAGGGGCAGCGTCGGGACGCGGCTCCGCGTCGTGACCGAGGACACCACCGTCGATGATGTGGTGCTCGACGGTGTCTCTTCCCGGTGGGCGCATCGGTTCTCTCGGGCACTGGCTCCCGTGCGTGACGCAACTCCCGACGACGAGGGCGATGAGTTCCCGCCCGACGTGCGGCTTCTCGACCTTCTCCAGGTCGACGGGACCGACGCCGCCGCCCTGGCCCGCGGCTGGCGTGAGGCCCCGCGAAGCACCCGCGCCGTCATCGGCGTCTGCGGTGGTGGTGGGGGGGAGTTCGCCATTGACCTGGCTCGCGACGGGCCGCACACCTTGGTCGCGGGAACCACCGGGTCCGGGAAGTCGGAACTGCTGCAGACACTGGTGGTTGCGCTGGCCATCGCCAACCGGCCGGACGAGATGTCCTTCGTTCTCGTCGACTACAAGGGGGGCGCTGCGTTCACGGACTGCGCCCGGCTGCCACACACCGTCGGTCTGGTCACGGATCTCGACGGCCACCTGACCCAGCGCGCACTCGAGTCGCTGAGCGCAGAACTGCGTCGGCGCGAACGCGTGCTCCGCGGCGCCGGTTGCGCTGATCTCGAGTCCTACCTGACGGCTGGTCCGCAGTCAGCGACCGGATGTGTGCCGTTGATGCCTCGACTGGTGCTGGTCGTGGACGAGTTCGCCACACTGGCCGAAGAGCTGCCGGAGTTCCTCGGTGGCCTCGTCGGCATTGCCGCCCGCGGCCGGTCGCTCGGTGTGCACCTGGTCCTCGCCACCCAGCGACCGAGCGGCGTCGTGAGCGCGGACATCCGCGCCAACACCGGTCTGCGGATCGCATTGAGGGTCACCGATCCCGGCGAGTCGGCCGACATCGTGGACGTCCGGGACGCGGCGGACATCAGCCGTAGCACGCCCGGTCGGGCCGTCGTCCGCCTCGCCGCCGGCGTCCAGCGTGGGGTGCAGACGGCACGCGTCGGAGGGCACGCCCGGACCCGCACGGGGGGAACCGTTCGGCCCGTTCCCTGGCACCTGGTCGGCGAGCCGTTGCCGCCGCACTCCCTGCCTGAGGCAGCAGGCCCGACCGACCTGTGTCGGATGGTCGACGCCGCTCGCGAAGCGGCCTCGCTCTCGGGCGTCACCCCGCCTCCGAGCCCATGGCTGCCACCGCTGCCGACGGTCCTGACCTTGGCCGACCTGGCTGACCTCGACCACTCCGCCGACGTGAACCCCGACGAGCGCCGGGACGCGGTGATCATCGGCATCCGGGACCTTCCACGGGAGCAACGCCGCGCCCCCTTCGCGTTCCGACTGTCCGAGGGCGAGCACCTGCTGGTCGCCGGTGGACCGCGGACCGGACGGACCACCCTGCTGCGCACCGTCGCCGCCGCGATCGTCTCCACCTACCCCGCCAGCGACGTGCACCTGTACGCCTTTGACGGAGGCGGTGGCCTTGCGGCGCTCGCCGGCCTGCCGCACTGCGGCGCAGTCGTGGCCAGGGACGAGACCGATCGCGGCACGCGGCTGCTGCACCGACTCGATGACTTGCTCACCGCCCGGCAGCAGGACCTGGCCGCAGCCGGTCTCGGCTCATTGGACGAACGACGCGGCCACGACCCAGCAGACCTCGTGCCCTGGGTCGTCGTCATCGTCGACGGCTGGGAGGCCCTGCAACAGACGTACGACGGCGTGGACCACGGTCGGCCGCTCGACGTGCTTGCCCGGCTGGTTCGCGAAGGCGGCTCGGCCGGGTTCCGGGTGGTGCTGACCGGGGACCGGACGCTGCTCACGAGCCGGGTGGGGACGGCCATCAGACGCCGACTGGTCCTGGACCTGCCCGAGCGCTCGGACTACGGCCTGGCGGGCATCACGCCGTCACAGGTTCCGGCGGCGATGCCGCCCGGGCGGGCGCTGCTCGCGCCGGAGGCCGTCGAGGTTCAGGTGGCGGTACTCGGGCAGGTCCCCAGCGGGGCGGGCCAGGTCGCCGGCTTGCAGCTGCTCGCCTCGTCGGATGCGTCGCCGATCGGCGGGCACGACCTGGCACCAGCCCACCGACCGCTGCGGGTCGCGCCCCTTCCGTCTCGTGTCCGGCTCGACGACATCGAGCGAGAGGCGAAGGCGGCCGCCACCGGTCCCGCCTGGCTGCTCGTCGGCGTCGGCGGCGACGATGCCGTCCCACTCGGTGTCGACCTCGACGCGGACGGCCCGGCATTCGTCATCGCCGGTCGGCCCGGCAGCGGCCGGTCCTCGGCGCTGATCTCGATGGGCCGCTGGTTGCTCTTGCAGGGCCGCCCGTTCGCCGTCGTCGCGCATCGGCGTTCGCCGCTACGCCGGCTACGGGAGGAGCCGGGGTCGCTCGGGTGTCTCGATCCCGCGGCCGCCGACCAGCTGACCGGCCTGGTGAGCGACCATCCCGGCCTCGTCGTCCTGGTCGACGACGTCGAGACCGTGCACGACACTCCGATCGAGCGCCCGCTGCTGGCGATGCTCAGAGTCGACTCGGACAGCACCGGTGCTGTCGTCATCGCGGGTTCACTTGACGACCTTGCCGCAGCGTTCCGCGGCATCGCCGTCGAGGCCCGACGCAGCCGCACCGGGCTGCTGCTCGGCGCGGTCGGCCCCGGCGACGGTGACGTCCTCGGGGTCCGCCTGCGCACGGCGGGCGGGCCGCCGGGTCGCGCCACCCTGGTGGTCCGGGGCGGACCGACACCCGTGCAGGTCGTGCACTCGCCTAGGTGAACCGCTTTAGGACCCATGACAATGGACCGGGTGACCCCACAGACACCGGACCAGACGCCGAGCAGTGACATCACCATCCGCGAGGTGACGGCGGCCGACGTGCCCGAGATCCTGGCGATGGTGCGCGAGCTGGCCGAGTACGAACGCGCGCTCGACGAGGTCATCGCGACCGAGGACCACCTGCACCGGACGCTGTTCGCCCCCGAGCCGGCCGTGTTCGGGCATGTCGCCGAGACGGCTGACGGGAGGCTCGCCGGAATGGCGGTGTGGTTCCTCAACTACTCGACGTGGCTGGGCAGCCACAACCTCTACCTCGAGGACCTCTACGTCCGCCCGGAGTCCCGCGGCCGGGGAGTCGGTGAGCGACTGCTGCGCACCCTGGCCACCATCTGCCTCGACCGTGGCTACGACCGCTTCGAGTGGTGGGTGCTGGACTGGAACGAGGACGCCCGCGGCTTCTACGCCAAGATCGGCGCACAGGCGCTGACGGAGTGGATCCCGTACCGGGTCAGCGGGCCGGCTCTGCGCGAGCTCGCCGGCGACGGCGGTTAAGAGTTGACGACGCTCTCGACGGCTGCCGGCGGGGCCGGCACGGGAGCGGGGTGACGCAGCTTCGGGGTCCACGCGACGTACGACCCCTTGCTCTGGTGCTTCGCGGCATACATCGCGACGTCCGCGCTCGCCAGCAGCTGGTCGGCCAGGCTGTCCGGTGTCGAGACCAGCCCGGAGGTCACGACGCCGATGCTGGCCGAGACACGAAGCGTGGTCGTGCCGAGGTGGAAGGGACGCTCGAGGGCGGCCACGATGCGGCCGGCCATCGTCGTGCCCTCGTCGCCGATGTCCGCCCCGTCACCCGAGTGGGACACCGTGTCCTGCTCCAGCAGGATCGCGAACTCGTCACCACCGAGGCGCGCGACGGTGTCCCCGGAGCGCACGCAGCCGTGCAGCCGCTCCGCCACGCTGCACAACAGGGCGTCGCCGGTGGCATGGCCGAGCCGGTCGTTCACGTTCTTGAAGTCGTCGAGGTCGAGGTAGAGCACGGTGAGCCGACCACCGTCGCTGCGCCGCAGGGTCGCTGCGTGCTCGAGCCGGTCGAGGAACAGCAGCCGGTTCGCCGCTCCGGTCAGCGGGTCGTGGAAGGCCTGGTGGCGCAGCTGCTCCTCGCGTCGGCGGATGACCTCGACCAGCCGGTCGTTCTCGGTCAGCACGACGACGCGACGGATCGCGATCAGGCCGAACAGCAGGATCGCGGCCACCACCACCGGCCGCTCGAGGCGGCCGATCCAGGCCTGAGTCCCCAGTGCGATGACCCCGGCGGCCAGCGGGACCAGCGGCAGCAGGATCGCGGCGCGGCTGTTGCCCGTCCACTCCCGGTCGCTGCGGTCGGCGCCGCTGTCGGCAACTGCGGCGACGGCGCACAGCAGGAAGGCGGTCACCCAGCCGACGTCGACGATGCTGCCGGTGCGGTAGGTGCCGGCGGTGGTGAGGTACGCGAAGCCGCAGTCCGCGGCCACCATCGCGACCAGCCCTACCGAGAGCAGCAGCATCGCCGGCCCGCCACCGCGGGTGCGGGACAACAGGAGAAGCGTCAGGCCGAGGACGATCAGATCGCCGACCGGGTAGGCGAGCGCAACGGTCAGGGCGAGCAGGTTCTCGGCACCCTCGGCAAAGATCGGGGCGAGCAGCACCGGCCAGCTCAGGATGAACAGCACCGCCGCCATCGTCAGCGCGTCGGCGATGGCGCGGCCGCGGGCAAGCGCGGCGGCACTTCCGGCCTGCAGCTTCCAGACACCGGCGACGGCGAAGACCGGGAAGGTCAGGTAGCCCAGATCGGCGGGCGAGGGGAACGGTGCCTCGCGGCCGGCCACGATCTCGAGCCAGGACCAGTAGCCCTGACCGGCGCCCCAGCCCACCAGCGCCACGGCGATCAGCGACCAGCCGGTGCGGCGCTCCGGGCGCCCGCACCGGGCGACGCACAGACAGACCAGACCGGCACCCAGGGCGCTCCCGGTCTGGACCAGGTCGTTGACGACGAGGAGGGATCTCGCGCTCGCCAGCCCAGAGAACAGGAACACGACGAAGCACCCGAGCACGACGGCGGCCAGGGCAGCTGCCCACACCGCCGCGGCTCGGACGAGGCGGGTGTCGCCGGTCCCGGTTACGGCCATGCCGTCTATGTCGGCAGGTGAGGGGCCCAGCATGAACCGGCGCATGAAGCGGTTCCGCGACAACCCTGTACCGTTCGGAGCCACGGGACCGTGCCCGGCGCTCGGCTGAGCGGCACCCGGGAGCCGCCACAATCCACGACATGTCACAGGAGACCAGGGTGAGCGAAAGCGCCGTCGCCGACTCGTCGGGTGGCCCGGGCCCGGGGACGATCGAGGACGCCGTCGAGATCCGCCTCCCCGCGGACTCCGCGTACCTCTCGGTGCTCCGCACCGCCACGGCGGGCCTGGCCGCGCGGCTGGACTTCACTCTCGACGAGATCGAGGACCTGCGGATCGCCGTCGACGAGGCCTGCGCGATGCTGCTGCCGCACGCCATCGACACCGCATCGCTCACCTGCCGGTTCCGCCTCGACCCCGGCACGCTCGAGGTGACCGTCACGATCCCGACCACCCGCGGTCAGCTCCCCGAGCGCGACACGTTCTCCTGGACAGTGCTCTCTGCGCTGGCCGGCGAGGTGGACACCGGTCACGACGAGGAGCGCCAGGTCTGGATCCGGCTGCGCAAGCGGCGCAACGGGGCAGGAGCCGCATGAGCTCGTCCGCCGAGCGCGGAGCCCCAGCGGGGACGGAGACGGGGCAGGAGGTTCCCGCCGCGCGGGTCCCCGAGTCCGACCGGCCGACAGACGAGCCCGCAGGGCCCGCTGCGCCTGAGGCCGTCGAGGCCGAGACCCCCGACCCGCCGGTCACAGAGCGCAGCTCCCGGCTCGCGGTGGACCGCGAGCGGACCCGCGAGCTGTTCCACCAGCTGCAGGGAGCCCCTGAGGGCGACCCGCGACGCCAGCAGGCCCGGGACTCCCTCGTGGAGGCCCACCTTCCGCTCGTCGAGCACCTGGCCCGCCGGTTCCGCAACCGCGGCGAGCCCTACGACGACCTGGTCCAGGTGGCCACCATCGGGCTGATCAAGTCCGTCGACCGCTTCGACCTCGAGCGCGGCGTAGAGTTCTCGACGTACGCGACGCCCACGATCGTCGGCGAGATCAAGCGCCACTTCCGCGACAAAGGCTGGGCGGTGCGCGTGCCGCGGCGGCTGCAGGAGCTGCGCCTTGCACTGGCCTCGGCCACCAGCGAGCTGTCCCAGAAGCACGGCACCGCGCCGACCGTCGCGCAGCTGGCCGCCTACCTCAAGCTCTCCGAGGAGGAGATCCTCGAGGGGCTGGAGTCGGCCAACGCCTACAGCACTCTCTCGCTCGACGCCGGCGACTCCGGCAGCGGCGACGAGCCGATGCCCGTCTCGGAGACCCTCGGCGTCGACGACGAGGGACTGCAGGGTGTGGAGTACCGCGAGTCCCTCAAGCCGATGCTCGAGCAGCTGCCGCCGCGGGAGAAGACCATCCTGCTGCTGCGGTTCTTCAAGAACATGACCCAGTCCGAGATCGCGGCCGAGGTCGGCATCTCCCAGATGCACGTGTCCCGGCTGCTGGCCCGCACGCTGGCCCAGCTGCGCGAGGGCCTGCTCGTCGAGGAGTGAGGCTCAGTCCTGCAGGGCCGCGCCGGTCGCCGGCGTGAACAGCAGGACGATCACCAGCAGGGCCAGCGCGCCGAGCGGCACCCCGACGTACCAGCGTCCGCCCTGCAGCAGTCCCCAGGCCACCGGCACCAGGATCAGGTTGGTGACCAGCGCGGGTGATCGGGCCCAGGTCCGGGCCCGCAGCAGCGCCCGCGCCACGAGCGCCAGCCCGGCGGCGGCCAGTCCGGCCAGCAACGCGGTGACCACGGCCCGCACAACGTCGTCGGCGCTCGCGACGGCGACCTCGACCAGGTAGAACGCGGCGACCACGGCCAGCCCCAGCGCCTGCAGGGCCACCAGGGCGGCAGCTGTCCGAAGCGTCCCCGGGTACCGTTCTGCCGGTCGGTCAGGGCTCGTGGTCACAGCGGCGGACCCTATCCGGGCCGTACGCTGGGTGCCCATGAGGGCGCTGCTGGTCGTCAACCCGGTGGCCACCACCACGTCACCGCGCACCCGCGAGGTCCTGGTCGCCGCTCTCGAGGCCGACCTCAAGCTCGAGGTGGCGCCGACCACCAACCGGGGCCACGCGGCTGAGCTCGCGAAGCAGGCCCGCCACGACGGCATCGACCTGGTGATCACCCTCGGCGGTGACGGCACCATCAACGAGGTCGTCAACGGGCTGCTCGCCGACGGCGAGCAGCCGGACCTGCCCGCCCTCGCCGTCGTGCCCGGCGGCGGCACCAACGTCTTCGCCCGCGCGCTGGGACTGCCCCGTGACCCGGTCGAGGCCACCGGTGCGCTCATCGGCGCCATCCGGGCCCGCCGGACCCGGGCCATCAGCCTCGGTCAGGCCGGCGACCGCTGGTTCACCTTCACCGCCGGCATGGGGATCGACGCGGCGGTCGTGGCCCGGGTCGACGAGCTGCGCCGCAAGCGGGCCGGCAGCCGGCCACCGCGCTCCGGCGAGTACGTCCGCGAGACACTTCGCCAGTATTACCTTTCCGGCGAGCGGCGCCACCCCCCGCTGACCCTGCACGGTCCCGGAGCCGAGCCGATCCCAGGGATCCACCTCGCGATCGTCGCCAACACCGCGCCCTGGACCTACTACGGCGACACCCCGCTGCTCACCTCGCCCGAGGCGAGCTTCGACCGGGGGCTGGACGTCTACGCCATGACCCGGCTGCGCACGGTGGGGACCCTGATCGAGGTGCGTCGGCTGATCACCGGGCGCCCCGACCCCCGCGGGCGCAACGTGCAGCGCGTGCAGGACCTGCCCGAGCTGACGCTCTCGGCAGAGCGCCCGGTGGCCACCCAGGTCGACGGCGAATACCTCGGCGAGCTGACCTCGCTGCGGCTGCGCTCGGTGCCTGCGGCATTGCGTGTCATGGTTTGATCTGATTCGGCCGCCACGGAGTGTGACCAAGGCCACCAGGTCCGGACCGAAAAAGGTGCAGGTCGAGCCTTGTCTCGAACCCAATCCTTTGCCAGGGTTGACCTCGCTGGTTCAAAAGGTGTGCTGACGGGGTACAGCACGCCGAACGATCCCCAGGGCGGCCCGGGCCTCACGGCCCCGTCGGACACGGGAAAGCTAGTGAACCAGTTCACAAGCTGGACCGACATTCTGCCCCCGCCACGTCAGAAGGAGCGACACGCATGGACTGGCGCCACCGCGCGGCCTGCCGTGACGAGGACCCGGAGCTGTTCTTCCCGATCGGCAACACCGGGCCCGCCCTGTTGCAGATCGAGGAAGCCCGCGCCGTCTGCCGACGCTGCGACGTGGTCGACACCTGCCTGCAGTGGGCGCTCGAGAGCGGCCAGGACGCCGGCGTCTGGGGCGGCATGAGCGAAGATGAGCGGCGCGCGCTCAAGCGACGCACCGCCCGCAACCGGGCCCGCACCGCCTAGTCCCCCGCGCTGGTACCCCCGGCGGCATCTTCTCCCGCTGCCCGGTCGTTCTCTGCTCCGTCGTACGCGGCCCCGTCGTCCTTGGATCTGTCATCCGTTTCGCCACCCACCGCGAGGTCGACCTCGGCCATGGTGCCGGGGACCGCCGAGACGGTGCCGCGGTCGTGAGCTGAGGCGTCGTGAGCCGAGGCATCGCGAGCGGGGACCAGGCGCAGCACCAGCGGCCAGGTTCGAGAGCCGGGCGACCACCGCGGCGACCCGGCCGTCCCGCAGGACCGGGATGGTCTCCTCGCGGACCGGGATCTCGCGCGGCCAGTCGGGGTCGCGCTCGCGGCAGATGCGCGCCTCCCCGAACGCCCGGTCGAGCTGGCTGCGCCGGCCGGGACCCACCTCGAGACCCACCAGGTCGTCTGGCAGGGCCGTCGGACCGGTCGTCGGCCGCATCTGCGCCGCGGCGACGAAACCTCGCGTCTGCGCCACCGGCAGCCAGAGCACGAGGTCGGCGAAGGACAGGTCCGCCAGCAGCTGCCAGTCCGCGAGCAGCAGGTGCAACCACTCGAGGTCCGGACCGGTCAGGTCCGTCCGGGCCCGCGCGATGTCGGGGAGCGACGGCACGCCCCGAGCCCAGGCGTCCCCGGCACTCGCCCTAGGGTCGTCCCCCGTGACGACGCCACGCGCCCGAGCACTCCGGACCACCGACCTCGTCGAGCGTGACCTGCGCAGCCTGTGGCACCCGTTCACCCAGCATGCGACGTGGCCGCAGGACGACCCGATCGTCGTGGACCGGGCCGAGGGCATGCACTTCTGGGACGTCGACGGCAACCGCTACCTCGACGGCGTCTCGTCGCTGTGGGTCAACGTGCACGGCCACGCCGTCCCCGAGATCGATGAGGCCGTACGCGCGCAGCTCGCCCGCCTGGACCACACGACGTTCCTCGGCCTGACCCACGAGCCGGGCATCGAGCTTGCCGAGAGGCTGCTGGGCACCGCCCCGGCGGGGCTGACGCGCGTCTTCTACGCGGGCGACGGGTCCTCCGCGGTGGAGGCCGCCCTGAAGATGGCCTACCAGGCCACCGCACAGCGGAGTGGCGCCCCGGGCGGCGCCGGTGCTCGACCCCTCTACCTGCACGTGGCCGAGGGCTACCACGGCGACACCCTCGGCGCGGTCAGCGTGGGCGGCATCGACCTGTTCCACGCGACGTACCGACCGATCCTGCTCGACACGGCGATGGTCTCCTCCCCCGGTGTGCTGACCCACGGCCAGGACCGAGCCGAGCGGGCCACGGATGTCCTGGCCGAGATGAGGGCCGCGCTCGAGTCCGCCCAGGGCCGGGTCTGCGCCGTGGTCGTGGAGCCGCTGGTGCAGGCCGCCGGCGGGATGCTCACCCACGACGTCTCCTTCGTGCGCGGGGTGCGGGCGCTGTGCGACGACTACGACGCGCTGATGATCGCCGACGAGGTCGCCACCGGCATCGGGCGCACCGGGAAGATGTGGGCGGTCGAGCACGCCGGTGTCACCCCCGACCTGATGACCTGCGGCAAGGGCCTCACCGGTGGCTACCTCCCGCTGTCCGCGGTGCTGGCCCGGGAGGAGGTCTACGAAGCCTTTCTCGGCGCCCCGGCCGAGGCCCGCACGTTCTTCCACGGGCACTCCTACACCGCCAACCCCCTGTGCTGCGCCGCGGCGATCGCGAACCTCGACCTGATGGCCGAGCGCGGCACCGTCGCGCACGCGGCCCGCGTCGGCGAGCGCATCGGCCAGCTGACCGCGACGCTGGCCGGGCACGACGGCGTGCGGGAGATCCGGCGGGTCGGGACGATGACCGGCATCGAGGTCGAGCCGGTCGGGGAGCGCACCGGCTTCGATGTGTGCCGGGCCGCCCGCCGGCACGGGGTGTGGGTGCGCCCGCTGGGAGACGTCGTGGTGCTCATGCCGCCGCTCGCGATCGGCGACGACGACCTCGAGACCCTCGTCGGCGTCGTCGAGCAGAGCATTCTGGAGGTCGTCCGGTGACCGCACTGCCGCCGGGTCTGTTGACACTCGTCGACGACCTGCGGTCCCCCGACCCGGCGGTCCGCGACGACGGCGCGTTCGCGTCGCTGGCCCGGATGGCGGGCGAAGGGGCTCTGGACGATCATCTCGGCGAGCTCGGCGACCGCGCGCTGGAGCTGCTCACGGCCGACGAGGTGCAGGCGCGCTCGTTCGGCGCCCTCCTCCTGGCGGTCATCGCGGACCGGGACACGGCGACGGGTCGGGCCACCGACGAGGACGTCCGCCGGTGGGTCACCGCGGTGTCTGCGTGGTACGCCCACGAACCGGACACCCGCGGCTGGGACCCAGACCTTGGCTGGCTGCACGCGGTGGCGCACGGCGCCGACGCGGTCGGGGAGCTGGCCGGGTCACCCCGCCTGGCCCGGGCCGACCTGCGGGGGCTGCTCGACCTCCTGGTGCGCCGGCCCACCGCAGCGACCCCCACGTACTGGCGGCAGAACGAGGACGACCGGGTGGCGGTCGCCGTGATGTCGGTGCTGCGCCGCGACCTCCTCTCCGCCGACGAGGTGTCGCGCGCCGTGGACGCTCTGGCCACGGCGTGGCGGGACGCGGACGGGCCGCTGACCGCCGGGGTCGACAACGCGGTCCGGCTGGCCCGCACCCTCCACCTCCAGCTCACGCTCGGCGTCCGGGCCACCCCGGACGCGGACGTCGTGCATCCGACGGTGCGTGCCCACGCGCTGCGGATGCTGGGGTCGGCGCTGGCCGAGATCCACTGGTTCTACGGGCGACCGTCGTGACCGACCCGCTCGCCCACCTGCGCGCCGTCGCTGCGGATCGCGCCGCCGCAGGGATGCGCCGCGTGCTGCTCCCCCGACCGGCCGACGACGCGCTGCTGGACCTCGCGTCCAACGACTACCTCGGGCTGGCCCGCGACCCACGGGTCACCCGGGCCGCGGCCGACGCGTCGCTGCGGTGGGGAGCGGGGTCGACCGGCTCTCGGCTCGTCACCGGATCGACGGCGCTGCACGCGCAGCTCGAGTCCGACCTCGCCGACTTCGTGGGTGCCGCAGCGGGACTGGTCTTCTCCTCGGGCTACCTGGCCAACCTCGGCGCCCTGACCGCCCTGACCGACGCCGACACCCTGGTGGTCTCCGACGCCGCCAACCATGCGTCGGTGGTGGATGCGTGCCGGCTGTCGCGCGCGATCGTGATCGTCACAGCCCACCGCGACGTCGAGGCCGCTGACCGCGCGCTGGCCGACAGGACGCAGACCCGTGCGCTCGTGGTGACCGACGCCGTGTTCTCCGTCGACGGCGACCTCGCGCCGCTGCGCGAGCTGTGGGACGTGGCACGGTCGCGGGGGGCGTTGCTGCTGGTCGACGAGGCGCACTCGTTCGGCGTGCTCGGGGACGGCGGCCGCGGAGCGTGCGCAGCCGCGGGCATCGCTGCCGAGCCGACGGTCGTGCAGACCCTCACACTGAGCAAGTCGCTGGGCTCCCAGGGCGGTGCCGTCCTGGCCGGCCAGGTGGTCATCGAGCACCTGGTCAACACCGCTCGCTCGTTCATCTTCGACACCGGGCTGGCACCCGCCGCCGTCGGTGCGGCCGCCGCCGCCCTGGCCGTGCTCCGAGCCGAGCCGGCGCGACCCGGGCAGGTGCGGGCCAGGGCGATCGAGCTCCACGAAGCCCTGCGCGGGCACGGTCTGCCGGCGTCAGCGCCGGACGGCGCAGTCGTCTCCGTCCTTGTCGGCGACCCGGCACAGGCGCTGGCCGCCGCAACCGCCGTGCGCGCCGACGGCGTCCGGGTGGGCTGCTTCCGTCCCCCCTCGGTCCCCGACGCGATGTCCCGGCTGCGCCTGACCGCCCGCGCCGACCTGACCGACGACGACGTGGCCCGCGCCGTGGCTGCGGTCGCCAAGGCGTTGCTGCCGCTCAGCCGCTGAGCAGCGTCCGGATGGTGCGCAGCACCACCGAGAGCATCGCCAGGTCGAACGTGTCCGACATGGCCACCTCCTGCAGGGTCGCCTGGGCGCGGGCGACACCCTCGCGGTTGCGGTCCTCCCACGCGGTGATCCGGTCGGTGGGGCTGTCCTCGGACGAGGTCGTCCGCAGCACGTCGGAGGCCAGTCCGGCCAGCGCGGCGTACAGGTCATAGCGCAGCGCCGACCTCGCCAGCGCGTTCCACCGGTCGCCGCGCGGGAGCATCGTGATGCGCATCAGCAGCCGGTCGACCTCGATCCGCTCCGACACGGTGAAGTAGACCGCGGCGACCTCCTCGGACGGGAGCTTCTCCGCTGCCGCGATCTCGACGATGTCCAGGAACGAGAACGTGTCGAGCAGCGCCGCGGCCTGCATGGCGAGCTCCTCCGGGACACCGAGGCCGACGAACTCCTCGGTGCGCAGCCGCAGCCGCTCGAGCTCGGAGCCCACGAGCATCGTCGAGGACAGCTGCCTGAGACGGTCGACCTCGCCGCGGAAGTGCTCGACCTCCGCGCGTACGTCGATGGTGGCCCGCCGGGTCTGCACCAGCCAGCGCGAGCTTCGGTCGATGAGGCGCCGTCCTTCGAGGAACAGCATCGACTGGACGTCGGTCGGCACCTTGTTGTCCAGGGCCTCGACGGCAGCCCAGAAGTCGTCGAAGCGGAAGATCTCCCGGATGACCGAGAACGCCCGCACGATCTCGACCGGATTGGCGCCGGTCTCCTCCTGGGCCCGGAACACGAACGTCGTGCCGCCGCGGTTGACCACCTCGTTGACGACCCAGGTGGTGACGATCTCCCGGCGCAGCGGATGCTCGGCCAGCCGGTCACCGAACTCCTCGACGATGCGTTGGGGGAAGTAGCGGCGCAGCGCCTCGGTGTACCAGGCTCCTTCGGGCAGCTCGGACTCGAGCAGAGTCGCGGTCAGGGTGATCTTCGAGTACGCGGCGAGCACGGCGAGCTCGCTGGAGACCAGGCCCAGACCGTTTGCGGCTCGGTCGCGGATCTCGTCGCGGGACGGCAGGAACTCCAGCTCCCGGTCCAGGTCGCCACGGGCCTCCAGCGACTTGATCAGCCGCTCGTGGACCGACAGCATCGCCGCCGCCTGTACGCGACCGTTGCCGAGCAGGATGTTCTGCTCGTAGTTGTCGACGAGGACCAGCCGGGCCACCTCGTCGGTCATGTCGGCCAGGACGTCGTTGCGCTGGGCCGGGTCCAGCGCCCCGTCGCGTACGGCCTGGTCGAGCATGATCTTGATGTTCACCTCGTGGTCCGAGGTGTCCACACCCGCGCTGTTGTCGATCGCATCGGTGTTGATGTGCCCGCCGATGCCATCGGCGCCGCGCAGGCTGTAGTCGATGCGGCCCAGCTGGGTCAGGCCCAGGTTGCCGCCCTCACCGACGACCCGCGCTCGCACCTGATCGCCGTCGACCCGGATGGCGTCGTTCGCCTTGTCCCCCACGTCCGGGTGGGTCTCCGACGTCGCCTTCACGTACGTCCCGATGCCACCGTTCCAGAGCAGATCCACCGGCGCGGCGAGGATCGCGCGCAGCAGCTCGGGCGGCGACAGGGCGCCGACTCCCTCGTCGATGCCGAGACTGACGCGGATCTCGGGGGACAGCCGGATCGACTTTGCCGACCTGGGGTAGACCCCGCCTCCCTCGGAGACAAGAGTCTTGTCGTAGTCGGCCCACGACGACCGAGGGAGCGCGAACAGCCGCTGGCGCTCGACGAAGGACGTCGCCGCGTCGGGGTCCGGGTCGAGAAACACGTGCCGATGGTCGAAGGCGGCCACCAACCTGATGTGCGGGGACAGCAGCATGCCGTTGCCGAACACGTCGCCGGACATGTCACCGATGCCGACGACGGTGAAGTCCTCGGTCTGCGTGTTGATGCCGAGCTCGCGGAAGTGCCGCTTCACCGACTCCCACGCGCCGCGCGCCGTGATGCCCATGGCCTTGTGGTCGTAGCCCACCGACCCACCGGAGGCGAAGGCGTCGCCGAGCCAGTAGCCGTAGTCGATGGCCAGCTGGTTGGCGATGTCGGAGAAGGTGGCCGTCCCCTTGTCCGCCGCGACCACCAGATAGCTGTCGTCACCGTCGTGCCGGACCACCCGCTGGGGAGGCAGCACCTCGGTGGTGCCCTCGATGGTGATCAAGTTGTCGGTCACATCGAGCAGCCCGCTGATGAACAGCCGGTAGCAGGCAATGCCCTCCGCAAGCACCGCCTCCCGGTCGGTGGGGTCGGCCGGCGGCCGCTTCACGACGAACCCGCCCTTGGACCCCACCGGCACGATGACCGCGTTCTTCACCATCTGCGCCTTGACCAGGCCGAGCACCTCGGTGCGGAAGTCCTCCCGGCGGTCCGACCAGCGCAACCCGCCGCGCGCGACCGGGCCGAACCGCAGGTGCACGCCTTCGACGCGGGGGCTGTAGACCCAGATCTCGAACCGCGGCCGCGGTTGGGGAAGGTCGGGCAGCTGCTGGGGGTCGAGCTTGATCGAGACGTAGGACTTGGGCCGTCCGTCCGCGTCGACCTGGAAGAAGTTGGTGCGCAGGGTGGCCGTGATGACCGAGAGGAAGGACCGCAGGATGCGGTCCTGGTCGAGGCTGGCCACCTCGTCCAGGGCACCTCTGATCTCCTCGAGCAGCGCGTCGACGGCTTCGGGTGACCCCTGCGGGCCACGGTCGGGGTCCAGCCGGGCCTCGAAGAGCTGCACGAGCAGCCTCGCCAGGTGGGCGTTGGAGACCAGACACTCCTGGATGTAGTCCTGGCTGAACGGCGAGCCGCCCTGGCGGAGGTACTTCGCGTACGCCCGCAGCACCATCGTCCGGCGCCAGCTGAGCCCGGCGCGCAGGACGAGCTGGTTGAACCCGTCGCTCTCGACCTGGTTGTCCCAGAGGGCGGCGAAGGCCTCCTTGAACAACGCGCCGGCGGCCTCGTCCGGCAGCTCACCGCCGTGGTCGTAGCGGAGCCCGAAGTCATAGACCCACGCCCGGGGCCGCCCCATCCGGGTGATGTCGTAGGGCCGCTCGTCGACGACCTCGACACCCATGTCCCGCAAGCGGGGCAGCACCATCGACAGGGACACCGGCTCCCCCACGTGCAGCAGCTTCAGCCGCCACTGGCTCCCGCCGCCGACGCCGTCCGCAGTGGTGTAGAGGTGGAGGTCGATGTCGTCGTCGCTGGCGAGGCTCTCGATCCGCTCGACGTCGTCGACGGCCGCGCGCGCCGGCAGGTCCTCCTTGTATGCCTCCGGGAACCCGTCACCGTAGGTCGCCAGCAGCTCGTTGGCCCGGATCTCGCCACAGCTGGCGACCAGCCCGTCGACGAGGTCGTCGTCCCATGACCGGGTCGCCGCGACCAGCCGGGCCTCCACCTGGGCGGGATCGACCTCGGGCAGGCCGCTGCGGGGCTCGACGCGGACCACGAAGTGCAGCCGCGCAAGGACCGACTCGGAGACCAGCGCCGTGTAGTCGACGCTCGAGCCCTCGAACGCGGAGAGCAGGATCGACTCCATCGCGAGCCGTACCTGGGTGGTGTAGCGGTCCCGGGGCAGGTAGACCATGCACGACATGTAGCGCCCGTAGTCGTCCCGACGGAGGAACAGGCGCAGCTGGCGACGCTCCTGCAGGTGCAGGACGCTCGTCCCGATCTTCTCCAGGTCGTCCACCGAGATCTGGAACAGCTCGTCACGCGGGTAGGTCTCGAGGATCTGCAGCAGGTCCTTCCCGGAGTGGCTGAAGCTGGTGAAGCCGCTGCGGGTCAGCACCTCGCTGGCCTTGCGCCGGAGCACGGGTATGCGCTGGATGCTCTCGCTGTAGGCAGCCGAGGTGAACAGGCCGAGGAACCGGCGCTCACCGGTCACCTGACCGGCATCGTCGAAGGTCTTCACGCCGACGTAGTCGAGATAGGCGCGGCGGTGCACGGTCGACCGCGAGTTGGCCTTGGTGATGACGACGAGCCGGGGTTCGCGCGCCAGCACACCGACCTCCGGCGCGATCCGGCCGGTCGCCGCGTCCTGGGGCTGGTCGGCGCGCAGGATGCCAAGACCGCTGGCGGGAACGGCCAGCAGCCGGTCACCCGCCTCGTCGGCTTCCAGGATGTACTCGCGATAGCCCAGGAACGTGAAGTGGTCGTCGGCCAGCCACCGGAGCAGCTCGACGGTCTCGGCAACCTCCTGCTCGCCGATTCCCGTAGGCGGGGAGACGGCGATCTCCTCGGCGATCCGCATCGCGGTGGCGCGCGTGCGCGGCCAGTCCTCGACGGCCTCCCGCACGTCACGCAGCACCCGGTCCAGATCGGCAGCGAGGACCTCCTGGGCCCCGGGATCGTTCTCGCGGTCGATCTCGACGCGCATCCAGGACTCGGTGATGCCGTCGGCGCAGTCAGGTCCGAGCTCGCCCGCCGAGGATGCGTCGCAGACCGCCAGCAGTCCCCCGGCGATGTCCCGACGAACGACCAGGAGCGGGTGCACGACGAACTGGATCGCCCGGCCGTGCCGGCTGAGCTCGGCCGTGACGGAGTCGACCAGGAACGGCATGTCGTCGAAGACCACCTCGATCACGCTGTGGCCGGCGCCCTCGGGGGTGGAGACCCGGATCGTCGCCGTGGCCTGTGGCCGGGTCGCCGCCAGCACCCGATGTGACCAGGCAGCGGCGAGCACGTCCTCGGGCGACCACGCGACGAGGTCCTCAGACGCCACATGCCGGTAGTAGCGACGCAGGAACGGCAGCAGCCCGGCCGACGAGAGCTGGATCATCGGATCCTCGTCGGCGGCCCGCGCCGCGCGCTGGATCAGCTGGTCCTTGGCACGCTCCAGGGCATTGCTCGGGTCCACGCTTGCGACCCTAGCGTCGTCGTCCCGGCCGGGGGCCTGCAGGTCGACGCACCTGGTGGGTCGGCGCAGCTACAGGTGTGACCGCAGCTCCCACAGCAGGGGGTAGTAGTGCAACCCGAGCCGGCTGCGCAGGTAGGGCGAGCCGCTCGAGCCGCCGGTGCCCGACTTGGTCCCGATCTGACGCTCCACCATGAGCACGTGCCGGGACCGCCACATCGCGGCGTTCGCGTCGTGGTCGAGCAACCGCTCGGCCAGCTCCCAGAGCTCGCCGTAGGTCGAGCGGTCGGACGCGACCGTGAGCAACGACGAGATCAGGACCGGCTCGTCGACCACGCCGTCGGCATAGCCGGGCAGCCCGGCCCGGCCGACCACGTGCAGGAACCCGTCCCAGAGCGAGGGCTCGGCCAGCCGGCGCTGCAGCCGCTCGCGCTCGGCGTCGGTCAGGCCGCGGAAGCGGTCCAGGTAGCCGGGGTCCTTGGCGCCGGAGAGGAACTCGAGCTCGCGGAACTGCACGCTCTGGAAGCCGCTGGCCGGGGCCAGTCGGTCCCGGAAGACCAGGAAGTCCTGGGGAGTCATCGTCTCGAGGACCGCCACCTGCCGGATCAGCACGTCCTCGATGGACACCACCCGCGACAGCAGGTGGCGGGCCCGCCACAGGTCGCCGGAGAACATCTCCTCGCGGGCGGCGGTCAGCTCGTGCAACAGCTGCTTGAACCACAGCTCGTAGACCTGGTGGATGGTGATGAACAGCAGCTCGTCGTGGGCCGGCGGGTCGGACTCCAGGCGCTGCTGGTCGAGCAGCTCGGCCACCCGCAGGTACGAGCCGTAGGTGAGCCGGGCCCCTTCCTCGCCGAAGTGCCGGTCCGTCTCGGAGTTCTCCACGTCGGTCATCCCCGCAGGTTAGCGGCGGCATAGGGTCGGGCGCCGTGGCAGTGCGAGCGGGGGACGCGGTCGACGTGAGGTTCTCGAAGTGGGGTGGCGGGCGGCACTGGGAGTTCCCCGTCACAGCGCTGGGAGTCGACGACCTCGGTGTCTGGTGCGGCGCACCGACCGGCACCCGGCTGCAGCGTCCCGGCGCCGCGTTCACCTCCGAGTTCGCCTGGGTGATGCTCTTCCCCCACGACCGGCCGTGGGCCGCGTCCTACTACGACTCGGCCGACCAGCCGATCTCCGTGTACGTAGATGTCTCGACGGTGCCTGCATGGCACGACAACGTCGTCACGATGGTCGACCTCGATCTCGACGTGATCCTCGGCCGGGACGGATCACTCTTCCTCGACGACGAGGACGAGTTCGTGGAGCACCGGGTGACGCTGGACTACCCGGACGAGCTGGTGGTCCTGGCCAGGGACTCGGCTGCACGGCTGATGGACGCGGCGTTCGGCGGCCAGGAGCCCTTCGGTGGTGCTGGCGCGCAGTGGCTGGCCCGACTCGTGGCGCACGCGTCGTGACCCTGGACGCCGTGCTGCGCGCCGCCGCCGCGGGAGCGCCGCCCGAGCCCGACGGGCGGGTGCAGGTGGTCCCGCAGGCCGGCCCTGTCGCGGGGGTCGTCGCGTTCTCGGCCCGCTTCTTCGTCTGTGCCGACGTCGACCAGACCTGGGTCGAGCACCAGCTGCCGGTCGGCGACTACAGCGCACCGCACGGCGCGCGCTTCCTCACCGCACTGGCCGACCGGCTCGGCACCGACATCGGCGCTCTCGACGCCGTGCTGGCCCGGACCGCCGAGGGGGCGCCCGCTGCCGCGGCATCCGAGGCACTCGGGCTCGTCGAGATCGCGGACCGCGACCACCCCCGGGTGGTCCGGGCGCTGCGCTACCGCGATGGCGTCCGGGTCTGGCGCACGCCGGACGCGGCAGGTCACGTGCTCATCGGGCGCGGTCTGGCCGGGCGCTGGGAGACCGCGTTCGAGGTGGAGCCGACGGCGCGCGGTCGAGGCCTGGGTCGTCGGCTGGCCGCAGCAGCGGCGGCGCTGGTCCCTGCCGGCGAGCCGGTCTGGGCCCAGGTGTCCCCCGGCCATCCCGCCTCGCTGCGGGCCGTGCTCGCCGCTGGCTTCCGGCCCGTCTGCGCGGAGGTGCTGCTGCCCGCGCCTGAGCGCTAGTCGCGCCCGAACCTGTCCCGGATCAGTGCCTGCACATCACGGTCGAGGTGGTCCAGCCGGCGGTTCACGGCGTCGAACCGGGTCGCTATCGAGCCTTCGACGCCGCTGAAGCGCGAGTCACGGCGAACCACCCTCGCGCGGCCCTGAGATCCCGTGCTGTGGACAGCGTCAGCCCATGTGGGGATAGCGGTGATCGGTCGGCGGGACCAGGGTCTCCTTGATGGAGCGGGTGCTGGTCCAGCGCATCAGGTTCTGCGGGGCACCGGCCTTGTCGTTGGTGCCGCTCGCTCGGGCACCGCCGAAGGGCTGCTGCCCGACGACCGCACCGGTCGGCTTGTCGTTGACGTAGAAGTTGCCGGCCGCGAACCGCAGGTACTCCTGGGCCCGTGCGACGGCGGCGCGGTCCTGGGCGATGATCGCGCCGGTCAGCGCGTAGGGCGCCACCGACTCCATCTGCGCCAGCATCGCGTCGTAGGCCGAGTCCTCGTAGACGTGCACGCTCAGGATCGGACCGAAGTACTCCGTGGTGAAGATCTCGTTGTGCGGATCGCTGGACTCGAGCACCGTCGGCCGGACGAAGTACCCCTCGCTGTCGTCGCAGGTGCCGCCCGCAATGACAGTGATCGTGTCGTCGGCCTTCGCCCGCTCCAGGGCCGCCTTGTGCTTGGCGAACGCCCGGTCGTCGATGACCGCGCCCATGAAGTTGGACAGGTCGGTGACGTCACCCATCGTCAGCGAGTCGGTGAGCCCGGCGATGTCGTCACGCAGGCGACCCCAGAGGCTGCGCGGCACGTACGCCCGTGATGCTGCCGAGCACTTCTGTCCCTGGTACTCGAACGCACCGCGCACCATCGCGGTGCGCAGCACGTCGACGTCGGCGGAGGGGTGGGCCACGATGAAGTCCTTGCCGCCGGTCTCCCCCACGATCCGCGGGTAGGACCGGTAGGACGCGATGTTGTCCCCGACCTGCTTCCACAAGCCCTGGAACACCGGCGTCGAGCCGGTGAAGTGGATGCCGGCCAGGTCGGGATCGATCATGGCGACGTCCGAGACGGTCTTGCCGTGACCGGTGACCATGTTGATGACTCCCGGCGGCAGCCCGGCCTCCTCGAGCAGCATCATCAGCAGGTGCGCGGCGTACTGCTGGGTCGGCGCCGGCTTCCAGACGACCGTGTTGCCCATGAGTGCCGGCGCCGTCGGCAGGTTGCCCGCGATCGCGGTGAAGTTGAACGGTGTGATCGCGTAGACGAAGCCCTCGAGCGGCCGGTGGTCGGCGCGGTTCCACACGCCGGGCGAGGAGATGGGCTGCTCTGCATAGATCTCGCGGGCGAACGAGACGTTGAACCGCCAGAAGTCGATGAGCTCGCACGCCGCGTCGATCTCGGCCTGGATGGCGGTCTTCGACTGGCCGAGCATGGTCGCCGCGTTCAGAGTCGCGCGCCACGGACCGGCCAACAGATCGGCGGCCTTGAGCAGGACCGCGGCGCGGTCGTCGAAGGACAACGCCCTCCAGTCCGGCGCCGCTGCGGTCGCCGCATCGACGGCGGCGCGCGCGTCCTCGTGGGTGGAGCCCCGCATCGTTCCGAGCACGTGATGGCGGTTGTGCGGCTGGACCACGTCGATCGGGTCACCGCCGCCGAACCGGCGGTCGCCGCCGATCGTCATGGTCAGCTCGCGTGGCTCGCTGGCCATCCGCTTGAGCGTGCTCTCGAGCTCGGCCCGCTCGGGGGAGCCCGGTGCGTGCTGCCTGACCGGCTCGTTGACAGGGGCGGGGACCTGAGTGACGGCATCCATGCCGGTCATTCTGCACTCCCCGCCCGGGCGGGGTGTCAGGCCTCGAGCGAGACGAGGGCCGCCAGCTCCTGCGCCGCGTACCACCCGAGCTCGTGATCCTCCACGGCCTCGACGGTGAACAGGGCGTCGTCGTCGCCGGCGTCGGCGGCCAGCAGTGCCGCCACAGCCCGTCGTACGTCGTCGACGGCGGCCGGGTCGTCGACCAGCGCCGACACCAGAAGCGAGACCGGGACGGGATCAGCGAGCCGCACGGCGGCCCGGGCCAGATCCGGCGCGGGCCGTACCGTCTTGTCGGGGACCTCGGCCGCGAGGACCACCCGCCGCTGCGGCGCCGACGGGTCGGTGAGCCGCCGCAATGCCGCTCGCGCGGCGGCGGCGGTCGCCGCGTACTCGAGCTCCTCGAGGTCGCCCTCGGTGTACCACTCGCGCAGAGCCGGTGTGACGGCGTAGGCGACCGGCACCTCCAGGGTCCCCCGGTCCAGGCCCTCGGCCAGTGCCGGCAGCGTCGATGGCAGGTAGACCCGCACCTATGACACGTCCCCTTGGTCGCGGCGGAACGGCAACCGGAGCCAGCCCTTGCGCGGATCGCCCTCGATGCCATCGGGCGCCGGATGGCGCAATGCTGCCTCGCTCGTGCGCAGCGACGTCTCCAGCACAGCCAGCCGGCGGGTGGGGTCCATCAGGTTGACGCCGATCTGCTCGAGGTCCTCGGGCCCGGGCGCCAGCACCGTCACCGCAGTCCCGGCAGCACCCACCTTCGCGGCCTCGGCGATCAGCCGCCGGGTGACACCGCGCCGGACCCGGCGCTCGAGGCGAGCCGCCACCTGCCGTGGCCGGTCACTGACGAAGGACGCCATCGGCGCCAGGACGACGACCTCGTCGAGGCCCTCGTCGGCGAGCAGGTCCGCGCTCGTGGTCGACAGGGCGCCCCCGTCGACGTAGCGGCGGGCCCCCACCTGCACTGGCGCGTACCACCCCGGGATCACGCACGAGGAGGTCACCGCCTCCTCGAGCAGGGCAGCCGGAGCGCCCGCTCGGCCGAACGCGACCCGCTCGCCGGAGTCGTAGTCCATCGCCACGATCCAGACGCCGTCGCGGTCCAGCCAACCGTCGTCGGTCCGCAGCGAGGACACGAGTCCGCCGACGTCGGAGAGCGTCCCGGTGCCCGGCGGGGCGAGAGCGGCGAGCACCGCCAGCGGCGGCAGCTTCCGCGGATGGGTCACCGAATGGCGCAGCAGTGCCGGGGAACCGACGCCCAGGGCAGGCCGGGGCGGCAGCGCCCCACCGGTCGACTCGTCGTAGCTCCAGTCGCGGCCCACCTGGTGGGGCAGTGGCATGCCGCGCTGGTGCGAGAGAAGGTCGTCGACACCGAGCCCGGAGCCGATGAGGGCGGCCAGCACCGAGCCGGCTGACGTGCCCACGATGACCTCGAAGTCGCGCGGGTCCAGACCTTCCACCTCGGCCAGCGCCTGCAGCGCGCCGATCGTCCAGGCGGCACCGAGCACTCCGCCCGCCCCTAGGACGAGCCCGCGTCGCGGCGTGCGCGCCGTCACTTCACCGTGTCCAGGAGCTCGGTCAGTGAGTCGGTCAGGCACTGGGCCAGCACGTCGACGTCGGTCATCGCGTCGCGGTCGGCGTTGAGCCCGTAGAAGACCCGACCGTCGTAGGACGTGAGGCCGATGTTCAGCGCCTGTCCCTTGGCCAGCGGAACGACGGGATAGGCCGCCAGCATGCGCGCGTCCCCGGCGTAGAGCGGCTGCTGCGGCCCCGGCACATTGGTCACGACGAGGTTGAACCAGCGCTTGGACAGCCCGCTGGCCACCCGGGTCCCGAGCGCGTGCAGGGTCGGAGGAGCGAAGCCGGCCAGCCCCACCAGTGCCTCGGCACCCACCGACTGACCGGTGTCCTTGTGCGCCTGCATCCGGTACGAGATCTGGTGCAGGCGCATGACGGGGCTCGGCTCACCGACCGGCAGGTCGACCAGGTACGAGGACACGCGCGTACCTGCAACCGGCGCACCGGCCACGTCGTCCGGCTCCGGTCGCACGCTGACCGGGACCAGCGCCCGCACGGTCGTCGCGGGCTCGACCTTCTCCCCCCGGGTGAGCAGCCAGGCCCGCAACGCACCGGCGATGGTCGCGAGCACGACGTCGTTGACCGCGGCTCCGTGCGCCTTGCGCACCCTCCGGTGGTCGTCGAGGTCCAGATCGACCATGGCGAATCGACGGTACTCGCCGATGACCGCGTTGAGCGGGCTCTCCGGCGCCGACCGGGCGGCCGAGGTGACAGCGGCGACCAGTCCGCCCGCCGCGCCCGCGAACCGGTCCGCGAGGTGGCGCATCTCGCCGAGGCCGCCTCGCACCGTGTCGACGACAGCGGCGGGTCGACGCACCGACTCGGCGACGGCATCGACGACGAGCTCGGCCCAGGACGGCTCCGGAGCCGGTCGTCAGGTGTCGGCCGCCGGCTCACCAGGATCGGGGCGCGTGTCGAGGATCACCTGTCCGATGTCGACCGCCACGATCCCGTCGACCATCGCATGGTGGGACTTGGTGATCACCGCGAAGCGGCCGTCGGAGAGACCTTCGACGAGGTACATCTCCCACAGCGGGCGGGAGCGGTCCAGCGGTCGGCTCTGCACCCGGGCCACCAGCTCGGCTAGCTGGGCATCGTTTCCCGGCCGCGGCAGCGCGGACCGGCGTACGTGGTAGTTGACGTCGAAGTGCTCGTCGTCCACCCACACCGGGTTGGCCAGCCGGCCCGGGACCCAGCGAACCCGTTGGCGGTAGCGCGGGACGAAGGCGATCCGCGCAGAGATGAGGTCGACGAGCCGGTCGTGGTCGAAGCCGCCCTTGGGTTCCTCGAACACCGTGACGGCGCCGACGTGCATCGGAGTCGTGGGCTCCTCGAAGTACAGGAACGACACGTCCAGCGGGGTCAGCCGGTCGGCCATGGGGATCATCGTGGCATGCTGGACCGATGCCTTGTGCGACACCTGCCTGGCGCACTACGTCGACTAGGCGCGGTCTGACCCTCCTGGTCGCGCTGGCCGCGGCGGTGGCGCTGACCGCCTGCAGCGCAGGCTCCGAGCCCGCCGCGGGAACCACCGCCGCCGCGACCTCGAACGCGCCGGAGTCGTCCGCGAGCTCGGCGGCGAGCAGCTCTGTGACCACAGCCGCGGCGTCTGAAACCGCCACGGACAGCGCCGTCGTCGAGGTCGCGGTGTCGGTCCGGGACGGAAAGGTGCGGCCCAGGTCGCACCGGGTCAAGGTCCCCCAGGGGGCGCAGGTCCGACTTGTCGTCACCAGCGATGTCGACGACGCGGTGCACGTCCACGGCTTCGAGGTGGAGGAGACCCTCGAGGCCGGTCGCCCGACGACGGTCGACCTCGTCGCCGACCAGAGCGGGGTGTTCGAGGTCGAGACGCACGAGAGCGGGCTGGAGCTCCTGCAGCTCGAGGTGCGCTGATCGAGGGAGTAGTCGTCCTGGCGCACGGGGTCGGCAGCCGGGAGGACCTGCCCATCTCGTTCGCCTACGCGGTGACCGGGGCGGCGGTCGCGCTCGTCGTCTCGTTCCTCGCTCTCGTCCTGCTGTGGCGGACGCCGCGGCTGCACCCGGCCGCTGCCGGAGTCCCACTGCCGGTCACCGCCGAGCGAGTGTTGGACAGCGCGCCGGTGCGGGTCGCGCTGCGCGCGCTCGGCCTGCTGATCACGGCGTACGTCGGGATCGCCGCCGTCTTCGGTCGCGACGACGCGCTGAACCCGACGGCGGGCGCCGTGTACGTCCTGCTCTGGATCGGCGTGCCGCTCCTGTCCGTCGTGTTCGGGCCGGTCTGGCGCCTGCTCAACCCGATCCGCACCCTGCACCTCGGCCTCGTGCGGCTCATCGGGACGGACCCGGAGGCCGGACTGGCCGCGCTGCCCAGGTCGTGGGGCTACTGGCCGGCCGCTGCCTCCCTCTTCGCCTTCGTCTGGCTCGAGCTCGTCGCTCCGGAGAACACGACCCTGCCGGTGCTGCGGCTGTTCTTCGCGGCGTACCTCGTCGTGCACCTGCTGGCAGCGAGCTACTGGGGCTCGCGCTGGTTCGACCGTGGCGAAGGTTTCGAGGTGCTCTCGACGCTCGTGGGGCGGTTGTCCCCGCTGGGTCGGCGCGCCGACGGCCGCCTGGTGCTGCGCAGCCCGCTCGCCGGTGTCGCCGGAACGCCGGCCGGTCCGGGCCTGTTCGCCGTGGTCGGTGTGCTGCTGGGGTCCACCGCCTTCGACTCGTTCTCGTCCTCGCCGACCTGGGTGAACCTGGTCCAGGAGGGTTCCCTGTCACCGACGCTCGTCGCAAGCCTGGGGCTCACCGCCGCCGTGGCGGGCGTGACCGCGGCCTTCGCTGGTGCCGCGGCCCTCACCGGGCTCGGCCGCTCCACCGGATCAGCCGGCTCAGTGGGTCCGATCGCAGCCGCGCTGGCGCACACCCTGGTGCCG
The DNA here is from genome assembly GCA_038246575.1 of Actinomycetes bacterium. Taxonomy (GTDB): domain Bacteria; phylum Actinomycetota; class Actinomycetes; order JACCUZ01; family JACCUZ01; genus JACCUZ01. Next base: position 30,322 of record JBBRVU010000018.1, read on the forward strand.
ATCGTGGTGGGCTACCTCATCGCGCACTACTGGTCGCTGCTGGTGCTGATCGGGCAGCAGACGGTCATCCAGCTCTCCGACCCGCTCGGAACCGGGGCCGACTGGCTGGGGACCGGTGGCCGCGGGATCGACTCGACCCTGGCGGGCGCCACGGTGGTCGCGGTCATCCAGGTCAGTGCCGTGGTGGTCGGGCATGTGCTCGGCGTGGTGCTGGCCCACGACCGCGTGATCCGGCTGGTGCCACCGGAGCGGGCGGTACTGGGCCAGCTGCCCTTGCTGGCGTTGATGGTCGGCTACACCGTCGGCGGCCTGACACTGCTCTTCGCGGCCTAGCGCTGGCTCAGGCGGGCGCCTCGTCCGGAGTCGTCGGATCCTCGGGGGCACTTTCGCGCTGACGACCCTCGCGCCGACGAAGGTCGGCTTCCCACTTGCGCAGGATCTCCTGCTGCTCGGCGTCCGCGCGGTGCATCTCGGCCAGGAACTGCGGGTCGTCGTCGGGGGCGGCCGCACGGCGCGGTCGCTCGTACTCCGGGAAGCCTGCTGTCCTGGTGGACGGCCAGGGAATGCTCGACCGCCGCTGCGACTCGGGTCGGCCGGCAACGAGCCAGGCGATCGAACCGATGATCGGGAAGAACAGGATCAGCAGGATCCACCAGCCCTTGCTGAGGTTTCGCACCACAAGCGAGTCGGTCTGGATGCAGTCGATCAGGCAGTAGACGAGCAGCACGAGCTCGATCGCGAAGGGCAGGAAGCGGAGCATGCGGACCCCCATATCCGTACGTGTACCGCGGGGAAGGATAGGGCACCGACCCGCTCCCTGGCTGGTTCGCCGGATCTTTCACTCCAGCGCCTCAGTCCCGCAGGTGCAGCCCGAAGTGCTCCTCCAGCTCGGCGGTCGTCGACTCGTAGGACGTGTGGTGGACGCCGATCAGACCCAGCGCGCGCGCCGCCTCCACGTTGGGTGCCAGGTCGTCGACGAACACGGTCTGCCCGGCCGGCACGTCGAGCAGGCCCAGGACGTGCGCGAAGATCTCCGGGTCGGGCTTGCGCATCCCGACCTCGCCCGAGATGACGATCGAGTCGAACATCTCGTCCCAGCCCTCGCGGGGGTATTCATTGCCCCACGAGTTGGACAGCAACCCGGTTCGAAGCCCGGCCCGCCGGGCGCGGAGCACCAGGCCGGCCATCGCCGGCGCGTGCACGAACTGGTCGAACATGCGTTGCAGCAGCCCCTCGGCCCGGATCTCGATGCCGGCGCTGGCGGAGAGCCGGATCGCGAACTGGCGCTCGAAGTCGGGCACCTCGATCTCACCGCGCTCGAGTGCTGCCACCGGGTTGTCCTGGGCGAGCTGCCCCTGGTGCACCCCGAGCCACTCGCGCATGACGGCGACGTAGTGGTCGTAGTCGACGCCATCGAGGTTGGCCCAGGCGCGCAGAGCGCCGTCCAGCGGCTCGGTAAGCACCCCGCCCCAGTCCACGACGAGCGCCACCGGCGTCGCCGCTCCGTGTTGCGCCACGTCCTTAGGCACCTCGACGGCGCAGACCGCGGCGACGGGGCGTCGGCGATCCGCCGACCAGGTCGGCGGCCAGCTCTGCCATCGCCGCCCCGATGGGCGAGTCCGGTGCCACCTCGGCGACGAGTCGGCCCTGGAGCATCGCCGAGTCGAGGGTGTCTCGGTCCTCGGGGACGAACGTGAGGTCGCGGATCCCGGCATAGCGCTCGAGCGCCTCCCCCAGCTGTCGGCGCGGCTCCGGACCCACCGCGCTGCGGCGGACCCGGTTGAGCACGACCCGCGGGACGACCCCCGGCACGGCCTCCCGCAGCGCCCCGATCCCCCGCAGCAGCCGCTGCAGCCCGACCGGGTCGGCCGTCCCGACCGCCAGCACGACATCGGCCCGGGCCAGCGTCATCAGGGTGGCTCCGTTGCGTCGTGGCGCCACCGTGTCGAAGGACAGCTCCTCGTCCTGCTCGAGGCAGAAGCCACAGTCCACGACGGTCACCGACGCGAGGGTACGGGCCAGGTCCCACACCTGCTCGAGCGCCGCCGGGCGCAGCTCGGGCCACCGCTCGGACCGGGAGATCCCGGTGAGGACGCGCAGGTCCGGACCGACCAACGGCGCGACCCGCGCCAGTCCGCTGAGGTCGAGCGTGCCGTTGTTGGCCAGCCGGACGGCCGCCGCGAGTCCCGGCGCCTCGTCGAGCAGCCCGAGGACCTGGGCGACCACGCCTCCGAAGACGTCGGCGTCGGCGAGCACGGTGCGCACGCCGGAACGGGCCAGGACGCCGGCGAGCCCGACAGCGATCGTGGTCCGTCCGGGCGCGCCGGTCGGTCCCCAGACCGCGACCACCCGGCCGGAGCCGGGCTCGACCTCGGGCGTCGCCTCGTGCGGTGGCGCAGCGGTGTCGAGCCCGGCCAGCGGCTCGCTGTACGCCGCGCCATCGGACGCGGCCTCCGACACTGCCGCGGTCACGGCGGCGGCGACGTCCTCGGCCGCGGCGTCTGCCGGCAGTACGTGGCGCACCCCGAGCTGCCTGAGTCGGGTCTCGGCCGGCTCGTCACCCGGGGTGTGCAGCCCGACGACGGCGAGCCGCGCCGCGGACAGGCGGGAGAGCACGTCACGGTCGAGGCGGCGCAGGTCGGCAGACAGCAGCACGGCCCGCGCGGTGCCGGTGGAGGCCGCGGCCAGCAGGTCGGGCAGATCGACGCAGCGCCGGACGACGACGATGGCCGTCGGCGTGCGCTCGAGCCCGGCGACGAGCTGCGCCTCCCAGGCCGAGCCGGTGACCGCTGCCAGGACGGGGACGGTCACCCCGACGCCCCGCGGCCCGGCGGCACCTGGACCACGTACACCGTCCCGTTGGCCATCGCGTCGATCACGGCGGGGACATCGGCATCGGCGACCAGCAGGGCGACGCCCGCGGTGGACCCGCTCCCCCCGAAACCGCTGCCGCTGGCCCGAACGTCCTCTCCGACGGTCACGCCGGAGAGCACCAGCTCGGGCTTGGCGGGCTCCGCGCCACCGGAGGTCTCGCGCACGACGTAGAGGTCGACGACCCGGCCCTTGGTCAGCCCGGCGACACCGACCCGGTCGACCTCGACGACGACCCGTCTCTGGTCGATCGCGCCCGGCCGGCCGAGGGCACCGACGGGGAGCAGCTCACCGCGCCCGACCGGACGGACCAGCACCAGCCCGGCCAGGTCCTCGTCCGCGGAGACGTAGCGGCCGGCGACCTCGTCCAGACGCACGGACGCAACGGCGACGTCGTCGGCTGACAGCGGCGTGTCGACGCCGAGGTCGTGGGCCGCGGACCAGACCTGCACGCGGTCGTCGGCGTCGGCGACCACCTTGGCCCCGACCACCACCGAGACCAGCACGAGCAGCAGCCCGGCCAGCAGCCGGGCGTCGAGCCAGCGGGCTCGCGGCAGCCGCGACACCGAGGGCGTGGTCGCCGTGGTCGTCTGCCGGTCGGACACGCGCGCCCCCCTCGTCGTGCCGGTGCCTCGCGGCAGCATCCTGCCGCAACATGGCGCGTAGGGCAGGGGCTTCGTCCACAGACCACGACACAGCAACCTGGGGACAAGCCGATCGACCGGGATCAGGTCTAGCCATAATGGTCCGGTGACGAGTCAGCCGTCGGGTCGGCGTTTCCTGCTGCTCGCCGACGTCGCCGAGGTGCTCAACACCTCCGCCGCGCAGGTCTACTCACTGGTGCGCACCGGTGAGCTCCCGGCCATCAAGATCGGTGGCCGCGGCCAGTGGCGGGTCGAGGCCAGCGAGCTGGAGACCTACATCGCCCGGATGTACTCCGAGACCCGCGACTTCGTGGCCACGCACGACTTCGGCCGCGCCGCGGACAGCGGCGACGACCACGCGGAGTCGTGAGGGCTGCCAGCTACCCCGAGCGCCGAACGACCGCCAGCGCCGACATCGCCACTGTCCGAACGCCGGAGCCTGAGTGCGGCCGGCCGGCCTCCCCGGCCGGGTGGAGGCTGAGCTCGACGAAGTCCGCCCCCACGCGGTCGATTCTCCCGGCCAGCGTGCTGCCGTCCAACAGCCACAGGGCGACCGGGGTGCGGTCCCGGGCGATGCCGCGGAGCGCCGAGCCGAGCCCGAGCCGCTCGAAGACCCGTCCAGCGGAACCCGGCACGGCGGTGTGAGGTGACAGACCGCTGATGGAGAGCAGCGCCGGGAGCGGCACCAGCGCCTCCTGACCGGACGCCTCGGCCAGCAGCAGCCACTGCGAGCCGACCTCCGCGAGAACCCCCTCGACGGCACCGACGCCGAGCACGCGTGCCTGGATGCGCGCTCCGCACGCCGCCCTCACCCGGTCCACCAGGGTGAGCCGGGCCGCCTCACGGCGAGTCCGGTCCGCGACCTCGAGCGTCAGCTCCGCCGACTCCTGCGCAACCAGCTGCGCCTCGAGGTCGGCGAACAGCTCGTCCCAGCGCATGGTCACTCCCTTCGCACCGCTCGGCCCCCGTCGCGATCCCCTCCGGGCCCCCCTTCCTACCGGCATCGCCAGCCCGACCGGACATGCATCAGGTCTTGACGGGATGACAGCCAACGTATACAAACGCAAACATAGGTAAACGTACGTCGATGGGAGGATCCGGTGAAGGTGCGGGCCGCGGCGGTCCTGGTCGCACTGGTCTGCGGGTACGCCGTGGGGACCCTCCTGATCGGGGGAGCAGCCGCCGGGATGCTCGGCGAGGCGGCGCAGGTGGGCTGGCCCGGTCGCGCGGGCGGTGCCGGGCTCGACCCGGCACTGGGCGTCGCAGCGGCAGTCGTCTCCTGGTGCGTGCTGACCTGGCTGGTGGCGGTCACGGGGCTAGCGGTAGCAGCCGAGGTGTCTGCGCCGGCCGGGGCGGAGCGCGGCCACGTCGGCCACGTCGGCCAGGTCGCCCAGGTCGCCCAGGTCGCCCGCCGGAGGAGTCCGCTCCTCGTCCGCCGGACCGTCGCCCTGCTGCTGGGCGCGGGGCTGGCCGGGGCACTCGGGGGTCCCGGGCCGGCCCATGCCGACCCCTCGGCCGGTCCCGTCCCGGCCACCCTGGCAGTGACCGTGGCGGTGACCGTGGACCGGCCAGGAGCCGATCTGTCCGGCTGGACACCGGACCGGCCGATCGCCCGACCGCTCCATCCCGGCCAGGACGTCCGCCTCGTGACCACCGTCCCGAGCCCGGACCGCCCCGCCGTAAACGAGCTGGTCGTCCGGCGCGGCGACTCGCTCTGGGCCATCGCCGCGCGCCACCTCGGCGCCGGCGCGGGCGCTGCGGAGATCGCCGCCGAGTGGCCGCGGTGGTACGCCGAGAACCGCGAGCGGATCGGCCCGGACCCCGACCTGCTCCGCCCCGGCCAGCGCCTGCGGGCGCCGTGATCTCGCCTCGCCCTGCCCCGTTGCCCGTCCGGCCCGCTCAGAGGAGACCCGCGTGAGCCCCAGCGCCCTCGCCGCCCCGACCCTGCGACAGCTGCCGGTGCCGGACTGCCAGCCGCCATTCGACGACGAGCTCCCACCAGGGCGCGCGAGCCGCCACCCCGCGGGCCCGACCCAGGGGACGCTCGCCCTGGCGTTCGTGCTGCCCAACGGTCTGTCGGCAGCGCCATCGATGCCATCGATGCCATCGATGCCAGGCCTGCGCCTCGTGCCGACACCTGCGCCGCCGGCGCCATTCGTGCCGGACGCGACCCACGACGAGGACGAGGTCGACTTCGGTCCGCAGCCGACGAGCAGCGGAGCCCTGCCCGATCCCCGCGAGTGGTCCGGCCGCCTGGTCCAGGCAGTCGCCGAGGTCCTGGTCGGCGATCGGCCGCTGGGCCAGCTGGTCCGCTGGACGAGCACAGAGGTCTATGACGACATCGGCGTCCGCGTGGTGCCGGCAGCCCGCGCAGGGGGCCGACCCGTGAGCCGGGCCCTCGTCCGGTCAGTTCACGTCAGCGAGCCCGCCGACGGCGTGGCCGAGTGCGCTGCGGTGGTCCGCCGCGGTCCGCGGTCCACCGCGATCGCCCTGCGTCTGGAAGGCCTGGACGGGCGCTGGCAGTGCACCGCGCTGGACCTAGGCTGACCTCATCCGCGGGTCGCCGTGGCAGCGCTTGAACTTCTTGCCCGACCCGCAGGGGCAGGGTGCGTTGCGGGGGACGTCTCCGTACTCGTCGTCCACGGTCTCGGTCCTGGTGGCTCCCTTTGCCCCGGCCGAGTCGCCATCGACGCTGGGAGCGGTGTACTGCAGCTGAGCCGGCCGCCGCGGGGCGTCCAGACCCTTGGCCACCAGCTCGTGGTGCTCGTGCTCGGCATGGCCGTCGTCGACGTCGTCCGCAGAGCCCGTGTCGTCGTCCTCGACCTGCACCTCGAGGTTGAAGACGTAGCCGACGGACTCCTCCTTGATCGCGTCCATCATCGTCGCGAACATGTCATAGCCCTCGCGCTGGTACTCGACCAGCGGGTCACGCTGGGCCATCGCACGCAGCCCGATGCCCTCCTGCAGGTAGTCCATCTCGTAGAGGTGCTCTCGCCACTTGCGGTCGAGCACCGAGAGCACAACGCGCCGCTCGAGCTCGCGCAGCACCTCGTCGCCGAGCTGGGCCTCGCGCGCTTCATAGGCCGCCGCGGCATCGGCGCGCAGCTCCTCGCTGAGGTACTCCGGAGTGATGCCGGACCGCTCCCCCCCGGAGGCATCCTCGAGCTCCTCGACGGTCACCGTGACGGGGTAGAGCGTCCGCAGCGCGGTCCAGAGCTTGTCGAGGTCCCACTCCTCGGCGAACCCGTCGCTGGTGGCGGCCGTGACGTAGCCCTCGATGACGTCGTCGGTCATGTGCTGGATCTGCTCGTGCAGGTCCTCCCCCTCGAGGACCCGGCGGCGCTCCTCGTAGATGACCGTCCGCTGCCGGTTGAGCACCTCGTCGTACTTGAGCACGTTCTTGCGGATCTCGAAGTTCTGCGCCTCGACCTGGGTCTGAGCCGAGCGGATGGCGTTGGACACCATCTTCGACTCGATCGGCACGTCCTCGGGGATGTTGAACCGGGTCAGGAAGTTCTCGACCATCGTGGCGTTGAACAGCCGCATCAGGTCGTCGCCCAGCGACAGGTAGAACCGCGACTCGCCGGGGTCGCCCTGACGTCCCGACCGGCCGCGCAGCTGGTTGTCGATCCGGCGCGACTCGTGGCGCTCGGTGCCCAGGACGTAGAGACCTCCGAGCTCGGTGACGGAGTCGTGCTCGGCGGCGACGCGTCTCTTGACGTCCTCGATGGCCTGCGGCCAGGCCTTCTCGTAGTCCTCGGGGCTCTCGACAGGGTCCAGACCTCGCTCGCGCAGGTCGTGGTCAGCGAGGAACTCGACGTTGCCGCCGAGCATGATGTCGGTGCCGCGGCCGGCCATGTTGGTGGCCACAGTGACCGCACCCTTGTGCCCAGCCTCGGCGACGATGGCGGCCTCGCGGTCGTGCTGCTTGGCGTTAAGCACCTCGTGCTTGACCCCGCGCTTCTTCAGCAGCCCGGACAGCAGCTCGGACTTCTCCACGCTGACGGTGCCGACGAGGACTGGCTGCCCCTTGGCGTGTCGCTCGGCGATGTCGTCGACGACGGCCCTGAACTTTGACTCCTCGGTCTTGTAGACGAGGTCGGGCTGGTCGGCGCGGATCATGGCCCGGTTGGTGGGGATCGGCACGACGCCGAGCTTGTAGATGCTCGAGAACTCCGACGCCTCGGTCATCGCCGTGCCGGTCATGCCCGAGAGCTTGGAGTAGAGGCGGAAGAAGTTCTGCAGGGTGATGGTGGCCAGCGTCTGGTTCTCCTGCTTGATCTCCACCCCCTCCTTGGCCTCGATCGCCTGGTGCATGCCCTCGTTGTAGCGCCGGCCGGACAGGATGCGACCGGTGTGCTCGTCGACGATCAGCACCTCGCCGTTCATGACGACGTAGTCCTTGTCGCGCTTGAACAGCTCCTTGGACTTGATGGCGTTGTTGAGGTAGCCGACCAGGGGGGTGTTCGCCGACTCGTAGAGGTTGTCGATGCCGAGGAAGTCCTCGACCCGCTCGACGCCTCGCTCGAGGATGCCGACGGTGCGCTTCTTCTCGTCGACCTCGTAGTCGACGTCCCGGCCGAGCCGGGCAACGATGCCGGCGAAGTCGCCGTACCACTTCGTCGGCTGGTCGGCCGGCCCACTGATGATCAGCGGCGTCCGGGCCTCGTCGATCAGGATCGAGTCGACCTCGTCCACGATGGCGAAGGCGTGATACCGCTGGACCCGTTGCTCCAGCGAGAAGACCATGTTGTCGCGCAGGTAATCGAA
>JBBRVU010000019.1:0-37482 GCA_038246575.1 Actinomycetes bacterium
CACGTCGGTGACGTTGCGCGCGCTGGTGACGGCAGCACCGTTGCTCCGCATCACCTGGATCGCGAGGTCGGCCCAGACGAAGGTGGCGGCGTGCCCGACGTGCGTCACGTCGTACGGTGTGATCCCGCACACGTAGACCCGGGCCGGGCTGACCAGGGGCAGCGGCCGTGACCCCAGGCGCAGGACGCCCGTCGGGTGGGTGAGGTCGCCATGGCGGCCCGCCTCGTCCGGGGCCGTGCGGGGCTGCGCGGGTTCGAAGTGGGCCATGCCCTCATCATGCCGGGCCGCTGCGCTCTGCGTTTTCCTGACCGCCTCCCGCGAGGGAGGCGGTCAGGTCACGTGGGTGGAGCTGAGGGGACTCGAACCCCTGACCCCCACACTGCCAGTGTGGTGCGCTACCAGCTGCGCCACAGCCCCAACACCCGCCGCAGCGAGCAGCCGAAAGTCTAACGGCTCGTCGCGGACCGCACGAATCGCCCACCCCGAGCCGCGACCACCCCGGCGTGGGAGTCCGAGAGTCCGCCTACTCCTCGTCGCCCATCACCGGCGTGGGCAGGCTGCCGGAGTTGTGCTCGACCAGCCGCCAGCTACCGCCGGTGCGGCCAGCCCGGTCGGCATGACCGGAGCCACGGCCGTCTGCCTGGTTCTCCTCCAGGACCGACCAGCAGCAGTTGCTCAGGCCACCGACGACAGCCCAGCGGTCCATCGGGAGGTCCAACAGCGATCCGATCGCGGCCCGGGCCGAGCCCCCGTGAGTCACCGCCACGAGCGTCGCGCCCCCAGGAACCGGTGTGAGTGCCTCGAGGATCGCCGGGGCTACCCGGGCCGCCACGTCGGTGCGCGTCTCCGCGCCACCCGCCGGCACGTCGGCACCTGAGCGCCAGAGCGCGTAGGCGTCAGCGTCCAACGCCTTGATCTCACCGACCGTGAGGCCCTGCCACGTGCCGCCGAAGGTCTCCCGCAGGCGGGCGTCCTCCTGGACGGACACGCCGGCGACCCGCGCCAGCGCCTCCGCCGTCTCGCGCGCCCGCTTGAGGTCGGAGGACACCACGACGGCCGGGTTCAGCGCCGCCAGCAGCCGGGCCGCCCGATGGGCCTGGGCCCGCCCCGTGGCGTCGAGCTCCACGTCGCTGTGCCCCTGGAACCGGTCCTCCAGGTTCCACGCCGTCCGGCCGTGTCGCCACAGCACGACCCGCCGCGGCGATCCGTCGACGCCGCCGATCAGGAGGCTGCCCCGCTCGCGCCGGTCGGGCTGGCAGAGTCATTCGCGTCGGTCGAGTCGCGCACGTCGGCCGGTTGCCCGTGCCGCGACCGGGATCGGCGTACCTCCTCGGGCAGCTCGACTACCGGGCAGTCTTTCCAGATCCGCTCGAGCGAGTAGTAGACCCGCTCCTCGGCGTGCTGGACGTGGACGACCATGTCCACGTAGTCCAGCAGCACCCAGCGCCCCTCGCGCTCGCCCTCCCGGCGCACGGGCTTGGCGTCCAGCCCTCGAAGCCGCTCCTCGATCGCGTCGACGATCGAGGCCACCTGCCGGTCGTTGGCCGCCGAGCACAGCAGGAACACGTCGGTGATCACCAGCTGGTCGCCCACATCGAAGGCGAGGATGTCGTCGGCGAGCTTGTCCGACGCCGCCTCGGCGGCAGCGACGGTCAGCTCACGGGCCCGTTCTGAGACGCTCACGGGACCCAGGATCTCATGGGCGGAAGTCCGAGCCGAGAATCACGATGACGTCGGCAACGGTCTGCTGCCGGTCCGAGGTCGCGATCGAGGTCTCCGGCAGCCCGAGGGCCGTCGCCACCTGTTCACCACGCTTGACGCTCTTGTCGGTGCCATCGGGGATGAACACCGTGCTGGGGGTCTTGGTGAAGGTCGCCGCGTTGCCACCGTTGATGAACCGGAACCCGGCGTCCACCAGCCTGGTCCGGGCCTTGTCGACTAGTCCGGGTGTGCCGACCCCGTTCTCGACCAGCACGCGCAGGGCGTCGCCACCTGGACCGCCCTGCAGCGCTCCGGGAAAGCGGGCCCGCATGGTTGCCGCCAACTGGCCGGAGTCGATGCCGTACGTGGGCGTCGTGCCGCCCGAGTCGATCTCGGTGACGGGAAGGACATCCGAGACGAGGGACCCGGTTGCGGAGGATGCTGCGCGCAGCGCGAGCAACCGCGACGCCAGACCCGCGGCATCGAGCGTGGACTGGGACCCGTCCCCGAGACCTTCCACCAGCGACCGCGCCTTTGCGGGGTCCGCCGGGAGCGCCTTCACGGCGGCCGCGAAGACGTCGTCGAACCGGGCCAGGCGGACCTGCTCCGGCTCACCCTCGGCGAGATAGGTGGCGAACGCGGCTGCCGGGTCACCGTCGAGCTGCTGGTTGCCCGCCGACACCACGACCGTCTCGTCACCGTTGGCGGCGGTCCTGATGACGTCCGAGTCGACCGCGACCCGGACACCCTTGACGGCGTCCACCAGCGCTGCCAGCCCGCCGGTGGTCAGGGTCCAGGTGTCGTCGATGCGCACACCGACGAGGTCGGTGAGGGCGTTGGCCGGGGCGGAGCTCTCGTCGAGCGTCGTCGTCTCGCCGAAGGGGATGTTGCCGGTGCCTGCGACGTCGACCAGGACGCCGGAGGGCACCAGGACCACCGATGCGGAGTCGTCTCGGGGCGTGACGCCGACCAGGGCGCTGGCAGCGGCAGCACCACCGGCTCCGGTCACCTGCACCAGCAGCGTGCGCTGCTTGGCCGTCGTCGTTGTCGCGGTCGTCGGGCCATTGTCGTCCTGCCCCCGGGTCACGAGCGCGACGCCCACCGTCACCAGGACGGCCAGCGTGACGATGGCCGCACCGATGATCAGCATCCGTCGGCGGCGGTCGGCCCGGCGCTCGGCGCGCACGGCCGCTCTGGCCCGCCTGCCCCCCGGGACGGTGGTGTCGCCGGCCGTCCGCCGGCCGCGGGTGACCACGTGCGAGTCGACCGGAGTCGCCGGCTCCGACGCTGCGGCGACGACCGGGTCCGAGGCGACGGGGACGACCGGGCCGGACGAGATTCGCTCGGCCACGTCGACGTCGGACAGCGGGTCGGCCTCGGGTCTGCGGTGGCGACCGCTCACGTCTCGCCGCCGGTCCCCGACGCGGGGGGATAGAGGCGGTGCTTCACGACGTACTGCACGACTCCGTCTGGCACGAGGTACCAGACCGGCTCGCCCCGGCGGGCTCGCTCCCGGCAGTCCGTCGAGGAGATCGCCATCGCAGGCACCTCCATCAGGCTGACGCGCTCGGCCGGCAGGCCTGCCATGGACAGGTGGTGACCGGGCCGGGTCACCCCGATGAAGTGGGCCAGCCCGAACAGCTCGTCCACGTCCTTCCAGCCGATGATCTGGGCGAGCGCGTCAGCTCCGGTGATGAAGAACAGCTCCACCTCGGCACCCCGCTGCTCCCGAAGGTCGCGCAGGGTGTCGATGGTGTACGTCGGCCCCGGCCGGTCGATGTCCACCCGGCTCACCGTGAAGCCCGGGTTGGCTGCGGTGGCGATGACCGTCATGAGATAGCGGTGCTCGGCCTCGGTGACGGCCGCGTCCTGCTTCTGCCAGGGGTGACCGGTGGGCACGAACACGACCTCGTCGAGGTCGTAGCGGAAGGCGACCTCGCTGGCCGCGACCAGGTGACCGTGGTGAACCGGATCGAACGTTCCGCCCATCACCCCGATGCGAGGGCGCGACCCCGCTTCCAGCTCAGCGGTCCTTGCCGAAGGCGAGAGTGACGAGGAGCAGCCCGATCAGTGCGATGAAGGCGCCGAGACCGATCACCCAGGGCTGGACGGGAAGCTCGTGAGCGGTGGATCCGCCCTCAGCGGCGAGACGGATGACGACGGCGGTCATAGCGGGCAGCGACTCCTAGACGACCTGGCGGACGGGCGATCGGGCTCGGCGCCAGTCTCCCACGAACGGGACCCCAACCGGGAGCGACCTCGCCGGGCCCGGACCAGGCAAGGCTAGAAGGGACGCACTCCCCCGGCCGGCAGCAGCGCCGGGGCGGGGCTGTCCATCGACCGGCGCTGGAACGTGGTCCGGTCCACGACCTCGAGGCCGGCTACCCGCCACTCGGGCAGCCCGGCAGTGCTGCGGTGCTCCCCCCACAGCCGCAGCGCCATCGCCGCCGCGTCCTCCAGGTCGCGCGCCTCCTCCCAGTACCGCAGCTCCGCTCGGTCCGAGGCGAAGCGCACCGACAGCAGGAAGGGTCGCTCATGGGTCAGCCGCTCGAGCGCGGCCCGGACGACAGCGGGGTCGTGCCGGTCGCCCACCACGGTCAGCGTCACGTGCCACATGGGCCGAGCCGTGCTCCCGCCCGCGAGCGAGAGGATCCGCTCCGACACAGTGCCCCTCCTCTCCGTCGCGACCTGGGCAACCACTCAGCCGAGCAGCACGAGGTCGTCCCGGTGGACCACTTCGCGGCTGAAAGCGGGCCCGAGCTCGCGCGCCAGGTCTGGTGTCGATCGCCCGAGCAGCGCCGGAAGCTCTGCTACGTCGAAGTTCACCAGTCCGCGGGCCACGACGTGGTCGTTTTCGTCAAGGATGTCGACAGGATCTCCGGCGACGAACTCTCCCGATACGGCCGTGACGCCGGCTGCCAGCAGTGACATGCGCCTGGCGACGACCGCCCGGACGGCGCCGGCGTCCAGGCGCAGCTGACCCCGGGACGTCGCGGCGTAGGCCAGCCACAGCAGCCGGGTGGGCAGCCGAGCGGGTGCCGGGTCGAAGGACGTGCCGGCCGGTCGCCCGGCGAACACGTCGGAAACGGCCTCGGCGGAGGTGATCACGGCCCGGATGCCGGCTGAGGCTGCCATCTGGGCCGCCGAGACCTTGGTCGCCATCCCACCGGTGCCCACGCCCGAGGCGCCGCGCCGCCCGAGCCGCACGCCGGCCAGGTCTGCCGCGCCGCTCACCTGGGGGATCAGCCGCCCGGCGCCCTTGCGTGGATCGCCGTCATAGAGACCCGCCACGTCGGAGAGCAGGACGAGGAGCTCGGCGTGCACCAGGTGCGCCACGAGTGCGGCCAGGCGGTCGTTGTCGCCGAAGCGGATCTCTTCGGTGGCCACGGTGTCGTTCTCGTTCACGACCGGGAGCGCGCCCATGTCCAGCAGCCGGAACAGCGTGCGCCGGGCATTGCGGTAGTGCCCCCGACGGACCACGTCGTCGGCGGTGAGCAGCACCTGACCGACTGTCACGCCGTGGCGGGCGAAGGACTCGGTGTAGCGGTGGACCAGCAGGCCCTGCCCGACGCTGGCGGCCGCCTGCTGGGTGGCCAGGTCCCGGGGGCGCCGGACCAGACCGAGCGGCGCGAGCCCGGACGCGATGGCGCCCGAGGAGACCAGCACGACCTCGTATCCCGACGACCGGGCTCCGGCCAGTGCGTCGACGAGCGCGTCGAGCCGGTCCGAGTCGAGACCGCCGTCGGTCGTGGTGAGCGACGAGGACCCGACCTTGACCACGACCCGGGTCGTCGTCGTCGGCGTGGACCCTCCGGTCACGGGCGGTGGCGCCCTTCCAGCCGCAGGTCGGTCCCGCGCCGGCCGTGCAGGAGCTCGGCGCCGGCCCGCAGCGTCGGCTCCCAGTCGAAGACCACTGCGTTGCCCTCCTCGCCGATGACGATCTCGTCGCCGGCCTGCGCACCGGCGGCCTCCAGCGCATCCTCGATGCCCAACCGGGCCAGCCGGTCCGCGAGGTAGCCGACGGCCTCGTCGTTGGTGAAGTCGGTCTGCTGGACCCAGCGCGTGGTCTTGCGCCCGCGTACGACGTAGCGATCGCCCTCGCGCACGACCCGGAAGTCGCGCTCGTCGACCGCGCGGGGCCGCAGCACGATGCGGGTCGCCTCGAGGTCAGGAGCGGCGGCGCGGGCAGCGGTCACCATCTCGGCCATGGCGAAGGACAGCTCACGTAGCCCGGCGTGGGTGGCGGCGCTGATCGGGAACACCCGAAGGCCGCGGGCCTCCAGGTCGGGTGTGACCATCTCGGACAGCTCGCTGGCGTCGGGCACGTCGACCTTGTTCAGCGCCACCATCCGGGGACGGTCGTCCAGGCCGCCGTACTGGGCCAGCTCGGCCTCGATCACGTCCAGGTCGGTGAGTGGGTCCCGGCCGGGCTCGATGGTGGCCGCGTCGATCACGTGGACCAGCACGCTGCAGCGCTCGACGTGCCGGAGGAACTCCAGGCCCAGCCCCTTGCCGCTGCTGGCGCCCGGGATCAGCCCGGGAACGTCGGCGACGGTGTAGCGGGTCTCCCCCGCCACCACCACACCCAGGTTGGGGACCAGCGTGGTGAACGGGTAGTCCGCGATCTTGGGCCGGGCCGCCGAGAGCGCGGCGACCAGGCTGGACTTGCCGGCACTGGGGAAACCAACCAGGGCCACGTCCGCGACCGACTTCAGCTCCAGGATGACGTCCGTGCTGTCGCCGGGCTCGCCGAGCAGGGCGAACCCGGGAGCCTTGCGTCGCGCCGAGGCCAGTGCCGCGTTGCCGAGGCCGGCGCGTCCGCCCTGGGCGATGACGTACGTCGTGTCGGCGCCGACGAGGTCCGCGAGCACCCCGCCGTCTGCGGCCTTCACCACGGTCCCGTTGGGCACGGGGAGCACCAGGTCCTCGCCGTCGGCGCCGCTGCGGTTCCCGCCCTGACCCGGGCGGCCGTTGGACGCCCTCCGGTGCGGCGAGTGGTGATAGTCCAGCAACGTCGTCGAGCTGGGGTCGACCCGCAGCAGGACGTCGCCGCCGCGTCCGCCGTTGCCGCCGTCGGGCCCGGCCAGCGGCTTGAACTTCTCCCGGTGGATGGACGCGCAGCCGTGACCGCCGTCACCGGCAGCCAGGTGCAGCGAGACCCGGTCCACGAACGTCGTCACGCCGGTCCCTGCCCTGTCCTCGGCCGCACCACGAAAAAACCCAAGTCGATCATGCAGAAATGGGGATCATGGTCGAGACCATGATCCCCATCCACGCCGTTCTCGGCAGCCGCAATGGCGTTGCCGTGCGATTCAGACCGTCGCCTCGGCGGGGACGACGTTGACCACGCGCCGACCGCGGCGGCGGCCGAACTCCACGGCGCCCGCCTGCAGGGCGAACAACGTGTCGTCGTTTCCGCGGCCCACGCCCGCGCCGGGGTGGAAGTGCGTGCCCCGCTGGCGCACGATGATCTCGCCCGCGTTCACGACCTGACCGCCGAAGCGCTTGACGCCCAGTCGCTGGGAGTTCGAGTCACGTCCGTTGCGGGTGGACGAGGCGCCCTTCTTGTGAGCCATCGCGCGTTACCTTTCGACTGCCGGAGCGAGCTACTTGGATCCCGACTCGATGCCGGTGACCTTGACCTGGGTGTGGTGCTGCCGGTGGCCCTGACGTACGCGGTAGCCGGTCTTGTTCTTGAACTTCATGATGGCGATCTTGGGACCCCTGGTCCCACCGACCACCTCGGCGGTCACGGTCGCCTTGGCCAGCACGTCCTTGTCGCTGGTGATGGTGCTCCCGTCGACGAGGAGCAGGACCGGGAGCTCGAGGGTCGACCCCGGCTCGGCCTGGACCCGGTCGATCTCGAGGACGTCACCGACGGCGACCTTCTCCTGACGCCCACCCGCGCGGACGATCGCGTACACCATGGCGGACACCGGCTCACTTTCTGCACTCACGAGGGACTCGCACCTGCCCGGCAGACGGACGTGCGAACACGACGGCGCCACGTGAACGCCGGTCGACTGATGCCCACAGGGTACGGACGCG
Source organism: Actinomycetes bacterium (assembly GCA_038246575.1). Taxonomy (GTDB): domain Bacteria; phylum Actinomycetota; class Actinomycetes; order JACCUZ01; family JACCUZ01; genus JACCUZ01. The sequence goes on from JBBRVU010000019.1 coordinate 7,750, forward strand.
CTTGGCGCCGGGTCAAACCGGCCGTGCCAGCCTGAGGCACGACGGACCCGCTCACGAGCCACCCGCCTCGGCCACGGCCGGGCTGTCGTCTGCCGCCGCGTCGGCAGCGGGCACCTCCCCGTCGGCGGCGTCCGGAACAGGCGATGCGGACTTGGCGGCCGCTGCCGACTTCTTCGACGGCTTGGCGGGCTTGGGGCCTCCGCGGCCCTTGCTGTCGCGACCCGCGCCGTTGCCACGCTCGCTGCCGCCACTGGGCTTGGCCTGCACCGGGTCGGTGCTGATGTGGTAGCCGCGGCCGTTGCAGGTCTCGCAGGTCTCCGAGAAGGCCTCGTGCAGCCCCTGTCCGATCCGTTTGCGGGTCATCTGGACCAGGCCGAGCGAGGTGACCTCGGCGACCTGGTGCTTGGTCCGGTCCCGACCGAGGCACTCCAGCAGCCGGCGCAGCACGAGGTCACGGTTGCTCTCGAGCACCATGTCGATGAAGTCGATGACGATGATCCCGCCGAGGTCACGCAGCCGCAGCTGCCGGACGATCTCCTCCGCGGCCTCCAGGTTGTTCTTGGTGACCGTCTCCTCGAGGTTGCCGCCCTGACCGGTGAACTTCCCGGTGTTGACGTCCACCACGATCATCGCCTCGGTGCGGTCGATGATCAGGTATCCGCCACTGGGCAGCCACACCTTGCGGTCCAGCGCCTTGGTCAGCTGCTCATCGATGCGCTGCGCGGTGAAGACGTCCTGCTCCGAGGTCCAGCGGACCATCCGGTCCCGCAGGTCCGGGGCGACGTGCCCGACGTAGGGCTCGAGCACGTCCCAGGCCTCGTCGCCGGAGACCTCGAGCTTGGCGAAGTCCTCGTTGAAGATGTCGCGCACCACCCGGATCGTCAGATCCGGCTCGCTGTACAGCAGCTCGGGAGCCGATGCCTTGGTGGACTTCTTCTCGATGTCCTCCCACTGCGCGGTCAAGCGTGCCACGTCCCGCGCCAGTGACTCCTCGCTGGCACCCTCGGCGGCCGTGCGCACGATGACGCCGGCCCCCTCGGGCACGACCTTCTTCAGGATGGCCTTGAGCCGGGCGCGCTCGGTCTCCGGGAGCTTGCGACTGATACCGGTCATCGAGCCACCGGGCACGTAGACCAAGAAGCGTCCGGCCAGGGAGATCTGGCTGGTCAAACGGGAGCCCTTGTGCCCGATCGGCTCCTTGGTGACCTGCACGAGCACCGAGTCGCCGGACTTCAGCGCCAGCTCGATCCGGCGTGGCTGCCCCTCGAGGCCTGCCGCGTCCCAGTTCACCTCGCCGGCATAGAGCACGGCGTTACGACCGCGACCGATGTCGACGAACGCAGCCTCCATCGACGGGAGCACGTTCTGCACCTTGCCGAGGTAGACGTTGCCGACCAGGCCGCTGTTCGCGGTCATGCTCACGTAGTGCTCGACGAGCACGTCGTCCTCGAGCACGGCGATCTGGGTGCGGGCCCCGTCCTGGCGCACGATCATCGAGCGGTCGACGGACTCGCGGCGAGCGAGGAACTCGGCCTCGGTGATCACCGAGGGACGCTTGCGCCCGGCTTCCCGGCCCTCGCGGCGGCGCTGCTTCTTCGCCTCGAGCCGCGTCGAGCCCTTGACCGACCGAACGCCGTCGTCGTCCTCGGACTTGTCCCGGGAGCGGTTGCGGCTGCGTGACTCGCGCACCCGCACGACGGTGTTGGGCGGGTCGTCGGGTCCGGACGCGCCCTCCTCGCCGGAGTCGCTGCCCGACCGGCGACGACGCCGCCGGCGACGGCGCGTGCCGTCACCTTCGTCCTCGGGCTGCTCCTCGTCTCCGGGGGCCGCCGTGCCTGCCTTGTCCCCTGCGGCCTGCCCGTCGCCGGAGTCGGCGTCGCCGTTCGCCTCGTCGTCGCTCTTGCTGCGGCCTCGTCGACCGCGGCCGCCCCTGCGGCGGCGCCGGCGAGTGCCGTCACCCTCGGCCTCGTCCGACTCGACGGTGCTCCCGGCACCGTCGGCAGCGGCAGCGTCGTCCTCGTCGGTTGCCTCGGAGCCGTCGCCGTCCGACGCCTTGTCGGGCGCCGCTGACTTGGCAGCGGCCCGGCGACGCCGCGGCGGCGCGTCGTCGACCGGGGGCTGGAAGAGGACACCCGGGGCCACGACTGCCGACTGGTCGCCGTCAGTCGCGGAGCTGTCGTCGTCCGCGGTCGCGTCGCCGCCCAGCGGCGCAGCAGTGGCACCGCCGGCGCTCTTCTTGGCTGCCCGCTTGCGGGTGCGACGGGCGGGCGCTTCCTGGTCGACAGGCGCGTCGGTGCCAGCGGTGTCCGCCGAGTCTGCCGGGTCTGCTGTGTCGGGCGCCGCCGCGGCCGAGGTGGCTGCCGTCTTCTTCGAGGCGCGCTTGCGGGTCTTCTTGGCGGCAGGGGGTGCGTCGCCGGCCGCCTCACCGCTGGTGCTCGGCGCGCTCGACGCGGCAGCTGACGCCGCGGCCGGCTCGGTCACCGTGCTGGCCGGAGCCGGCGGACCGGCCGGTCGGCTGGCGGCTCGTCGACGACGGGGGCGGGCGGTGGTCCCGCCGGCTGAGCCGTCCGGGCTCTCTCCGCTGTCGGTGGTGCTGGTCTCTGTTGTGCTGGTGTCGTTCTCAAGCATCCGGGTCTTCTCCCGTCGGTCCCCGGGCATATCCGCCGACCCCGCACCAGCGTCGCGTACGACCTGATGTGCCGAGCCGGACAGCGCCGCACAGGAACGTGTCGTGTCCGTGCCGCCGGTAGGCGGCATTCGAAGTCTGTGAGTGCGACGTCTCCCTCGCGCACCGCGATGTGCGGCGCGCGGCCGGGGTCAGCCGCCGACAGCGCCCCGGTCCGGTGCCAGTGGATCGGACACCGTTCCGGCCAGCTCGTCGAGCGGGCCCTGCGCCAGCCGCACGACCGCGGGGGTCGAGGGCGGCGCGAGGTCGCCGATCTGTGCGAGTCCGGCGAGGACGTCATCGGGTCGTACAGCCGGTGTGACGTGCCGGACGACCAGGTGAAGTATCGCACACGGTGACCCCCCGGGTCCCGGAACGCGCGGAGAGCGCGCCTCGGCGACCACGGTCAGGGACACCACGGGAGCGCGTGCGTCGAAGGTCCGCAGCCCGTTTTTGGTCATCCGGGAGACCTCGGCCCGCTCGGCAGCGAGAAAGGCGGCGGCGGCCGCCTCGGCCGCTGCCGGGGCCACCCCGTCGAGGTGGATCTCCCAGACCGAGGCGTCCAGCCGATCCGACAAGCTTGATGCCTTGACGTTTGCGGGAGGTGGGGCCACCTCGACCACCTCGAGAACGTCGAGGTCGCTGGGCAGCGACGCGTCCAGGGCCGCCCGCAGCCGCTCGGGGTCGCAGCGCTGGGCCAACCCGATCTCCAGGTACTCCGCCTCGCTCGCAACCCCGGTCGGCGCCGCCCCCGCGTAGCTCACCTTGGGATGCGGCGAGAACCCGGCCGAGTAGGCCATCGGCACCGCCGCCCGGCGCAGCGCCCGCTCGAACGCCCGCTGGAAGTCCCGATGGCTGGAGAACCGGAGCCGGCCGCGCTTGGTGTAGTGGACCCGCAGGCGCTGCACGGTGGGGGGCGGCGGCGGCCCGTCGGGCTTACGCGCCATTGGTGGCTCCCGTGCGGACGCCCGACAGTGTCGCGCTCGACAGGACCACGGGGAGGGTCAGCGGCCCGGTGGTGGTCTGCCGGTGCTCGTAGCGGACCACGCAGGCCTTGTCGGCGACGAAAGCTCCCAGGACGGTCGACCGGTGCGCGTCCACCCACGCCACCAGCGCGGCCGGGGCCAGGATCGGCCCGGTGAAGTGCAGCAGGCTCGACCACCAGGCGTCGCCGCGGTAGTCGGCCAGATAGCGGTCAGGCAGGAGGGAAGCGAGGCGGGCGCGAAGCCCGGCGGCTGCGCCGTCGGCGGGCGTGCCCACGGCTGCCACTCCCCCAGGCGTCAGGATGACGCCGGTCATCGCGAAGCCGACCGGACGCGATGATCCGCCAGCTTCGCGCAGCGCGGCGTCGTACCTCGCGAGGTCGGGGTCGTCGACCCGGATCGGCTCGCGGTAGGGCTCGAGGTCTCGCACCGTCAGGTGCGAGCTGGCGCGGTCCCCGGTGCGCCAGTGGCCGGGGCCGGCCAGAGCGGCCGCCTCATCGGTGACGGCCGCCAGCCGGTCCGCAGTCGCCTCATCCGGACGCACGATGACCGACAACCCCCAGCGCGCCCTGGCGGGGGTCGGCGGGACGTCAGCTCTGGTCCGGCCGGCCAGCACGGCCGTCCTGCCGAGGCCGTGCAGGTCGTCGGTGCTGGTCACCTCGGCGTCGAGGGTGCCGCCGTGTCGGCGAGGACCTCGTCCCGCGCCGAGTTGAGCACGGTGAGCGGGATCAAGGTCGCCCCGGTCGGCCCCTGCTGGATCTCGGTGCCCAGCTGGGGGCACACCCCGCAGTCGAAGCACGGCGTCCAGCGGCAGTCCTCGACCTCCTCGCCGGTGAGGGCGTCCTGCCAGTCCTCCCAGAGCCAGTCCCGATCCAGCCCGGCGTCGAGGTGGTCCCACGGCAGCACCTCGGCGTAGTCGCGGTCGCGCACGGTGTACCAGTCGACGTCGACCGGCTCATCGGCGAGCGCGCGATCGGCGCAGACCATCCAGCTCTCGAAGGAGAAGTGCTCGCTCCAGCCGTCGAACCGGCCACCGTCCTCGTAGACCGCCTCGATCACCTTGCCGACGCGACGGTCCCCTCGGGACAGGAGTCCCTCGACGATGCCGGGCTTCCCGTCGTGGTAGCGGACCCCGATCGCCTTGGCGAACCTCTTGTCCGCACGGATGGCCGCCCGCAGCTTGGCCAACCGGGCATCCGTCTCCTCGTGCCCGAGCTGGGCGACCCATTGGAACGGGGTGTGCGGCTTCGGCACGAAGCCACCGATCGAGACGGTGCACCGGATGTCGTTGGCCCCCGTGACCTCGCGCCCGGTCGCGATGACCTTCTGGGCGAGGTCTGCGATCTGCAGCACGTCCTCATCGGTCTCGGTGGGCAGGCCGCACATGAAGTAGAGCTTCACCTGCCGCCAGCCCGCGGAGTAGGCGGCGGTGACGGTACGGATCAGGTCCTCCTCCGTCACCATCTTGTTGATCACCTTGCGGATCCGCTCGCTGCCGCCCTCGGGAGCGAAGGTCAGGCCGCTGCGCCGGCCGTTGCGGGTCAGCTCGTTCGCGAGGTCGATGTTGAATGCATCGACCCGCGTGGACGGCAGGGACAGCGACGTCTGGGTGCCCTCGTAGCGGTCGGCCAGGCCCTTGGTCATCGGCGCAATCTCACTGTGGTCGGCGCTGGACAGCGAGAGCAGCCCGACCTCCTCGAAACCGGTGGACTCCAAGGCCTTCTCGACCATCTCGCCGACGCCGGTGATCGACCGTTCCCGGACCGGGCGCGTGATCATGCCGGCCTGGCAGAAGCGGCAGCCCCGGGTGCAGCCGCGGAAGATCTCCACCGACGCCCGCTCGTGCACCGACTCGGCCAGCGGCACGAGGGGCTGTTTGGGGTACGGCCACTCGTCGAGGTCCATCACCGTGTGCTTCTCGACCCGCCACGGCACGCCCGGACGGTTCGGTGCGACCCGCTTGATCCGTCCGTCGGGCAGGTAGTCCACGTCGTAGAAGGCAGGTACGTAGACACCGCCCATCCGGGCCAGGCGCAGCAGCAGGTCCTCGCGACCACCCGGCTGGTCGGCGCCACCCTCGGCCTTCCAGGCCCGGATGACCCGGGTGATCTCGAGCACCGCCTGCTCCCCGTCGCCGAGGACCGCTGCGTCGATGAAGTCGGCGATCGGCTCGGGGTTGAACGCCGAGTGACCCCCGGCGATGACCAGCGGGTCACTCTGCATGCGGTCGGCAGCCCGGCGCGGGATGCCCGCGAGGTCCAGGGTCTGCAGGAAGTTGGTGTAGCCCAGCTCGGTGGCGAAGGACACCCCGAGCACGTCGAACTCCCCGACCGGTCGGTGGGCGTCCACGGTGAAGGCGGGCACCTCGTGCTGGCGCATCAACGACTCGAGGTCGGGCCACACCGTGTAGGTGCGCTCCGCGAGCGTCCCGTCCTGCTCGTTGAGCACCTCGTACAAGATCATGACGCCCTGGTTGGGCACTCCGACCTCGTAGGCGTCGGGATACATCAGAGCCCAGCGGACATCGCACTCGTCCCAGTCCTTGACCGTGGAGTTGAGCTCGCCACCGACGTACTGGATCGGCTTCTGCACCTGGGTCAAGAGCGGCTCCAGTCGCGGGAACAGCGACTCGACGGGCATGGCGACGGACCTTCTTCCGAGGACGACGAGGGGACCATCCAGGGTAACCCCGCTCGTCCGACCGGGCGACGACGCTCAGACGTAGCGGCGCATGTGCACGTTCTGCAGCAGCCCGATCGCGACCAGGCCGGCGAACATCGAGGAGCCGCCGTAGGACACGAACGGCAGCGGGACCCCGGTCACGGGCATGATCCCAAGGGTCATCCCGACGTTCTCGAAGGTCTGGAACGCGAACCAGCACAGGATCCCGGTCGCCACCAGCCGGCCGAACAGGTCCTCGGCCTGCAGCGCGATGCGTCCGGCCCGCCAGAGCACGAAGCCCAGCAGGGCCACCACGGCAGCGGCGCCGACGAAGCCGAGCTCCTCGCCCGCGACGGTGAAGATGAAGTCGGTCTGCTGCGCGGGCACGAACCGGCCCTGGGTCTGCTGGCCCTGGAAGAGACCCTGGCCGTCCAGACCGCCGGACCCGATGGCGATCTGGGCCTGCCGGACGTTGTAGCCGACACCCTTGGGATCGACGCTCGGGTCGTAGAACGCCCGGAAGCGGTCGAGCTGGTAGTCCTTGAGCAGCCCGGCCTGCACGGCCACGACCGCGACGAGGACCGCTGCGACCAGCAGCCCGACCACCCAGCGGATGGGGGCGCCGGACACCGCGACGAGCCCCAGCACCATGGCGCTGATCACCATGGCCGTGCCGAGGTCGGGCTGCAGCATGACAAGCCCGAGCGGGATCGCGCCGACGACGAGGGCGATCACCACGTCGACGTCGCGGGGTTCGGTCTCGCCGTCCCGGGTCTCGGCGAGGAGCATGGACATGCCCACGACCAGGGCCACCTTGGCCAGCTCGGAAGGCTGCACCGAGAACCCGGCGGGCAGCACGATCCACGAGTGGGAGCCGTTGATCGTGGTGCCCAGGGGGGACAGCACGGCAACGAGGCCGCCCAGCGACAGCAGGTAGAGAACGGGCGCGTAGGCGCGCAGCATCCGGTAGTCGAACACCGACGCGACGACCGCCAAAACGAGCCCGATCGTCACGTTGAGGGCGTGCTTCTTCAGGAACGCCTGCGGGTCGCCGCCTGTGTCGATGGCGGCGGCACGGGTGGCGGACCACACGAGGGCGCCACCGATCACGCACAGCCCGAGGACGGCGAACAGCAGGCTCCAGTCCACCCGGCGCAACGCCGAGTCGCGGCGCAACAGCCGAGCGGTGCGCCGCTGCGGGGGAACGGTGTAGCTCAGTGGTCGAAGGCCGGACGTCGTCATCTGCCACCTCCGGGACCGTCACGGCGCAGGGTCACGTCGGGCACCCGGGCGGCCTGCGACCGCGGGGCGGCCGGCCGGTCCGGCTGGACGACGGTGCCGTCGGGGCGCACGACCGGCAGCTTCGCGCTCGGACTGCCACCCGGCGGGCTGGCCTTGGCCAGATCGACCTTCGAGCCGGTGATGCCGAAGAGCTTCTTGTACAGCTCCGCGACCGACGGGCCCGAGATGCCCGAGCCGGTGCCGCCCTGGGACACCATCATCACCACGGCATACCTCGGTCTGTCGGCCGGCGCGAACGACGCGAACCACGACGTCGTCTGCTTGCCGTAGACCTCACCGGTGCCGGTCTTGGTCGCGACCGGGAGCTTGGCCAACGGGAACTGCGCACGGGCGAAGGGGCCGTAGCCCGTGCCGGACTCGGTGACCGTGCGCAGCGCGTGGCGCAACCAGTCCAGCGTTTCCTTCTTCACGGGGAGCTTGCCGGCAGGCTCGGGCTCGATCCGGCGGACCAGCCTCCCGTCGGGTGTCATGACCGCCTTGCCGATGTGGGGTGTCACGACGGTCCCCCCGTTGGCGACGGCCGCGTAGACCCGGGCCATCTGCAGCGGGGTCGTCGTGGTGTCGCCCTGCCCGATGGCGAAGTTCGCCGCGTCACCGCCGCGGTAGGCGTAGCCGTCGACGCAGTTCTCCCGCGACAGCTGCAACAGGTAGTCCGCCCGTCGTGGGTCCTTGCGCGCCACGTCGGGGTAGCCCGTCTTCGCCTTTGCGCAGTAGAAGTCCTTCGTCGCCTTCCAGTACGCCCGCTTCCAGGCCCGGTCGGCGATCCGGCCGCTGGCCTCGCCCGGCAGGTCGAGACCCGTCCGTTTGCCGAGCCCGTACGCCTTGGCCATCTCGGTGAACGGGTCCTTGGCGCTCTTCTTGGCGTTGAGCCCGCCCATCCGCAACCACGTCTCGTAGGCGAACTTGTAGAACACCGTGTCGCACGAGACCTGGATGGCACGCAGCATGGAGATCGTGCCGTAGCCCTGCGACTCGTAGTTTCGCTTGGGCGCGCCCCCGATCGAGTAGGACGACGGGCAGGGGTAGGACCGGTCGACCGAGTAGCCCGCACGAACCGCCGCGGGCAGAGTCACTGCCTTGAACGTCGACGCCGGCGCGAACTCTCCTTGGAAGGCGCGCGACTGGTTCGGGTAGTTGTTCTTCTTGCTGCTGATCAACTTGTAGTCCTTGGTGCTGATGCCGCCGACCCAGATGTTCGGGTTGTATGTCGGGTAGCTCGCCATCGCGACGATGCCGCCGGTCTTGACGTCCAGCACCACGACGGCGCCAGAGTCGGCCTTCAGCTTGGTGGCGTAGCCCTTGTTGATGTCACCGGTCTGGCGCGCCCGGGTGATCGCGGCGCGCAGCTGCTTCTCCGCCTCGGCCTGCACGTCGGCATCGATGGTGGTGACGAGATAGTTGCCGGCGGTGGGCAGGGTCTCCGAGACCGTGCCGCTCACACCGCCACGGTGATCGACCGACAGGACCCGGACGCCGGGCTTGCCCCGCAGATCGGCGTCGTACTCGCGCTCGAGCCCCGACCGGCCGATCAGGTCGGTGCGCTGCAGCACCGTTTCGGCTGTGGGGCTGGTGCCAGCCGTCCGGTCCGCTGCACGTTGGGCGAGCTCCTCGTCGGTGACCGGCCCGAGATATCCCAGCTCGTGGGCCGCGTTGGCGCCGAGCGGCTGCGGGTACTCCCGCACGGAGGCCAGCTCGGCCGTCACCCCGGGAAAGTCCTCACGCCGCTCCATGATCTGAAGCGCCATCTGGGTGCTCGCCTCGGTGGTCAGCGGGATCGGCTGGTAGGGCGACCCGTTGAAGCAGCGCGGCGACGGCGGCGCGCCCTCCGATCCGCACAGCCGGGTCTTCTCCCAGACCGCGTCCGGCGGCTCTCCGATGACCTTGGCGACCTTCGTCACCAGCTCCCGCCCACCGTCACGTTGACGGAGCATGGCGGTGCGGCTGATGGAGACGACCAGGGCCGTCCGGTTGCGCGCCAGCGGCCGCCCGCGGGAGTCCAGGATCATCCCGCGGGCAGCCGGGGTGACGATCGCCCTGGTGCCGTTCTCGGCAGCGGCCGACTTGTAGTTCTCCGACGAGACGACCTGGACGTACCAGAGCCGACCGAGCAGGGTCGCCATCAACGACAGCACGAGAACCTGCAGCACCACGAGACGCAGCCGCGAGCGCTCGCTCACCCTCGTCCCCCCGATCGCGTAGCCCGGACCGCGCTCACCAGGCCGGCTCCGGCTCGCCGCGCTGGATCACGGCCAGCAGGGCAGGGAGGGCGAAGGCGCTGAGGATCACATCGTAGGCAACGGCGGAGGGCAACAGCCGGCTCACTGCCGGCCACGTCACTGACGTGTCAGCCATCAGCGCGCCGAGCCCCGCGTACAGCAGCACGGAGCCGAGCGCGGCGACCGCAACGACGGCCAGCGGCACGAACACCGAGCGCCGGGTCTCGCCCTGGGCCATGCCGGCGAGGTAGCCGACCACGGTGAGGACCAGCGCCCAGCGGCCGATCTCATGGTCGGCCGGAGGCACGAGGTCCACGGTGAGCCCAGCCGCGAACCCGGCGGCGAGCCCGAAGGTCGAACCGTGCCCCAGCGCGAGAGCCACCACCACCAGCAGCACCAGGTCCGGGGTCGCGCCGGGGAGCGGAAGCCGGGACAGCATCGTCACCTGGACGACCACGGCCACGACGAGGAGGGCGACGGTGATCAGGACTCGGGTGTAGGGCATGTCAGCCGCCCTGCTTCGACTTCTGCTTGGCGGCCGGCTTAGGAGTGACCGTGACGGTCACTGTCGGTCGCGGCGTCGACTCCGGCCGCGGTGGCAGCACGGCGTCGCGCGGGTCCTTGCGCGGCGGCTCGACGACCACGCCGACCAGGTCCAGGGCGCTGAAGTCGACGTAAGGATCGACGGTGGCCGTGCGGGTCTGTGACCCCGGCGAGCCCTGCACACTGCGCACCTCCCCGACGGGGACGCCTGGCACGTAGGGCGTGTCCCCCTGCGAGCCGAACGTCACGAGCCGGTCACCGCGCTCCACCGTGGACTGGCCGTCGAGCAGGCGCAGGTCGAAGAGGTCGCTCATGCCCTGTCCCGTCGTGAAGCCCACCTCGAGGGAGGCTTCGAGCCGAACCCCCACCGACGAGTCGGGGTCGATGGCCAGCAGCACCGTGGCCGTCGACGGCCCGGCCGTCTTCACCCGGCCGACCAGGCCGTCGCCGTTGAGCACGCTCATGTCGGCGCGGACCCCGTCGCGGGTGCCGGCGTCGATGGTCACCGTCCAGGAGAACGTCTGGGCGGCCCCGATGGCGATCACCTGGGCCGGGACGATGCGGTACCTCCCGGCACCGGTGGGCGCAGCAGCCCGTCCAGCTCCGCCGCCCGCTTCCGGTCGAGGGCACCGGTGCGCATCTGGCGGGTCAGCTCCTCGTTCTCCCGGCGCAGCCTGGTGAGCGAGTCGCCGTTCTCGCCGAGGCTGGACACCTTCGTCACGGCGTCGCCGACCGGCCGGGCGATGGCGGCGGCCACCTGCTCGACAGGTCCGAACACCGCGGCAGCCACTGAGCGCAGACCGCCCAGCGGTGAGCGATCACCACCGCGATAGTCGAGCGTGATCAGACCGAGCGACGTGACCAGCAGCAGCGCCAGCAGCACCCGGGTGCGACGGGTGTCCTTGTTCATGGTGCCTGGTTCATGCCGCGGTGGTCGTCACGTCAGCGTCGCCGTCACGGCAAGCGTGACGTCCCCCGCTCAGTGCCGGGGCTCGGAGATCAAGACCTGCTGGAGCGCCTCGAACTCCTCGACGCACTTGCCCGAACCCAGCGCCACCGAGTCCAGCGGACGGTCGGTGATGTGGATGGGCATACCGGTCTCGTGGCGCAGCCGCTCGGCGAGTCCCTTGAGCAGTGCGCCACCGCCGGTGATCACGATGCCGCGGTCCATGATGTCGCCCGAGAGCTCGGGCGGGCACTTGTCCAACGTCGTCTTGACTGCGTCGACGATCGAGTTCACGGGCTCCTCGACGGCCTTACGGATCTCCTCGGCACTCACCACGATCGTCTTCGGCAGCCCGGACACGAGGTCGCGGCCGCGGATCTCGGCGTGCGGCTCGTCCGGCGACGGGAACGCCGAGCCGATCGCCATCTTGATCTCCTCGGCGGTGCGCTCGCCGAGCATCAGGGAGTACTCCTTCTTGACGTACGTGATGATGGCGGCGTCCAGCTCGTCGCCGCCGGTCCGGATGGACTGGCTGGTGACGATGCCGCCGAGGGAGATGACCGCCACCTCGGTCGTGCCACCGCCGATGTCCACGACCATGTTGCCCGTGGGCTCGTGAACCGGCAGCCCGGAACCGATGGCCGCAGCCATGGGCTCCTCGATGATGTAGACCTTGCGGGCCCCGGCGGCATAGCCGGCGTCCTTGACCGCACGCTGCTCGACCCCGGTGATGCCACTGGGGACGCAGACGACGATGCGCGGCTTGGCGAGGTGGCGGCGGCGGTGCACCTTCTGGATGAAGTAGCGCAGCATCCGCTCGGTGGTGTCGAAGTCGGCGATGACACCATCCTTGAGCGGGCGGATCGCGACGATGTTGCCCGGGGTGCGGCCGATCATCTTCTTGGCCTCGGCGCCCACGGCGAGGATCCCGCCGGTGTTGGTGTTGATCGCGACGACGGACGGCTCGTTGAGCACGATCCCCTTGCCGCGGACGTAGACCAGGGTGTTGGCGGTGCCGAGATCAACTGCCATGTCCCGGCCGATAAACGACATCTTCGTACCCATGCACGGCCCTTCCGAGTTGCCCACCAGCTGATCTTGTTGCCCGACGTCCGCCTCAGCGAAGGTTCCAGCATCGTATCGGCGGGAGGCCAGGTGGACCTGTAGGGCGCGCGGCGAACCAGATCTCAGCAGGTCCGGCGCCAGGCCCCCAGCTCGAGGTGCTTGCGGATCGAGCTGAGGCCCAGCCGACTGGATGTCGGGCAGAACTGACGCTTGGTGGCGCGGTACTCCGCGTGGAACACCGCCTTCCCCGCACGCAGGAACGGTCGGTAGGCCCCGCACTCGTCGTACTGCACGCATTGTTCGTTGACTGCGAAGTCGAAGTACGGCTGAAGCGCTCTGACCTGGTCAAGATCGTTCTTCAGTCCGACCGACATGCCTCGACGATGGGCCAGCCGGGCCAGCATGATGTTGTACCTGAGCTGGTGAGCGGCGGTCAGAGGAAAGCCGGTGCGGTTGGTGAATCCGTCGACGTTGTCCGGTTCGACGGCGTCGAAGCCCTTCCGGCGGCACTCGTCCATGCGGCTGGCCATGATCGGCCGCAGCACCGAGCGCCGGCGGATGTCCAGCCAGCGCTCACCGGGCCAGCCGTCCAGCGGCCGACCCAGGACGGACGACGGGAATGCGGCACGATCCGGGCGCCATCGCTCGTAGGACCCCGCACTGACGTAGCAGATGACCTTCCGGCCCCGGGCGTGCAGCCTGCGTACGACAGAACGCGGCACTTCGGCGTCGATGTCGAAGACCTCCGCTCGCACAGTGGTGTCGATGCGGCCATCGAGCTGCCACTGCCACGACGCGCCCTGAGCCGGCCGCCAGACCTCCCGCGCGGACGACGCCGGTGCGGCTCCCCCCGACAGGACGGCGACTGCGGTCACGACCACCAGAGCGCGACCGGCGGCGTGGAACAGTCGGGCCCTGGGCATCCGAACAGGGTAGAGGGCCCTCACGAGGCAAGCGACGCGACGGAACCAGTCGAGACGCCCAGGTTCATCGGCCCACCCTGAACGGGGGAACGCATGACCGCGGTCGGCCACTTCCTCACGCTGCGTGACAGCGGGACGATCCGTGCCGGTGGCTATCCGGCCGAGAAGAAGAGCGCGATCTCGCGCGCGGCCGACTCCGCCGAGTCCGAGGCGTGCACCAGGTTCTCCCGGTTCGACAGCGACAGGTCGCCGCGGATGGTGCCGGGAGCGGCGTCCCGGCCGTCGGTCGCCCCGTTGAGGGCCCGGACGACCGCGACCGCCTGGTCGCCCTCGAGCACCATCGCGACGAGCGGCCCTGAGGTCACGAAAGCACGCAGGGGGGGATAGAAGTCACGGTCGACGTGCTCGGCGTAGTGGCGGTCGGCAGTCTCGCCGTCGATCTCGCGCAGGTCCATGGCGACGATGCGCAGCCCCTTGCGCTCGAACCGGCGCAGGACCTCACCCACCAGCCCGCGTCGGACAGCGTCGGGCTTGATCAGGACCAGCGTGTGCTCACTCACGGGCGGGACCTTACCCACCCGCCGGGGAGTCCCTGCCCTCTGCCTCGCGCTGGAGGCGGGCGACCCGGCGGCCGAGGTAGAGCGCCAGGCCCCAGAGACCGGCGAACACCAGCCCGAGGAAGAACATCGCCGGCACGACCAGCCCGGCGGCGATCACGGCGACCTGCAGGACGGTGCCCACGGCGTACCCCCACGGGCGACCCAGCAGCCCGGCGGCCACCAGGCAGGCGACCGCCAGCGTCGCTCCCACAGCCCACAGCGTGGCGTGGTCGACATCGGAGAGCGTGCGCGCCACCAGGGTGGCGAAGAACACGACGAGCCCCTCGAACACCAGGATCGCCGCTGCGATCCCCCTCACGGCGCGACCTCGGTCATGAGTCGGATCGGCCGAGCAGGGTGCGGGCCTCGGCCACGGTCACGATCGACCCGGTGACGAGCACGCCCGAGGTGCCGAGCTCGCCCTCGCTCTCGGCCAGGTCCACCGCCGACTCGATCGCGTTGTCCAGCCGGGGCACCACCTCCACCCGGTCGGACCCGAAGATCTCGACGGCGATCGCGCCGAGGTCGTCGGCTGAGATGGCCCGAGGGGAGGACGTCTGCGTCACGACCACCTCTGCCAGCAGCGGCTCGAACGGCTCCAGGATCCCGCGTACATCCTTGTCCGCCATCACAGCGACGACGCCCACGAGCCGGGTGAATCCGAACGTCTCCTCCAGGGCCGCCGCAGCCGCCCGGGCGCCGGCCGGGTTGTGGGCGGCGTCGAGGATCACCGTCGGCGACGTGCGGACGACCTCCAGTCGGCCAGGAGACGTGACGCCCGCGAAGCCGGCGCGGACGATGTCGACGTCCAGGCGACCACGCTCGGCATGCCCCCCGCCGAGGAAGGCCTCCACAGCCGCGAGCGCACAGGCCGCGTTGTGGGCCTGATGGACGCCGTGCAGCGGCAGGAACACCTCGTCGTACTCCCCCGCGAGCCCGCGCAGCGCCAGCAGCTGGCCGCCGACGGCGAGGGTGCGCGAGAGCACGCCGAACTCCATGCCTTCCCGGGCCACGATCGCGCCGACCTCGACGGAGCGGCGGAGCAGCACCTCCGCGGCCGGCAACGGCTGCTGGGCGAGCACGCCGTACGACGTGGCCTTGAGGATCCCCGCCTTCTCCGCAGCGATCTCCTCGACCGAGGTCCCGAGGAAGTGCGTGTGGTCGATGTCGATCGGTGTCACGACGGAGACCACCGCGTCAGCCACGTTGGTCGCGTCCCACGACCCGCCCATGCCGATCTCGACCACGCTGACATCGACCGGCGCTTCCGCGAACGCGGCGTAGGCCATGGCCGCGAGGACCTCGAAGAACGACAGGCGGACGTCATGCCGGGAGTCGACCAGGTCGAGGTAGGGGGCCACGTCCTCGTACGTCGCCACGAACCGTTCCGGGTCGACGGAGCGGCCGTCGAGGCTGATCCGCTCACGCATCGAGTGCAGGTGCGGGCTGGTGAACCGCCCGGTCCGCAGGCCGAACTCGCGCAGCAGACGCTCGATCATGCGGGTGGTGGAGGTCTTGCCGTTGGTGCCGGCGACATGGATGACGGGAACCGCAGCCTGCGGCGAGCCGAGCAGGTCGAGCAGCTCAGCGATCCGGTCCAGCGACGGGGTGAGGTCGTGCTCCGGCGCCCGGGCGAGGATCGCCCGCTCGACGCTGATGGCCCGAGCCGCGAGCTCACGGGCCCGGGCGTTGTCGCGCGCCCGGACGGCGAGCTCGCGGTCCTGGGCTCCTGCCGCGTCCGTCACGCCCGCGAGTCTAGGCAGCGCCTCGACCGTAGGATCGTCGCCCATGGGACAGCAGACGACCGACTCGGGTGCCACGAGGGAGGACACCGTCACGCGGGACGCGCGGGTGCCGGAGAAGCCCACCATCGAGGGCCTGGAAGAACGCTGGGCCAACGCGTGGCAGGAGCAGGGCACCTACCGCTTCGACCGGAGCAAGACCCGCGAGCAGGTCTTCTCGATCGATACACCCCCGCCCACCGTCAGCGGCACGCTGCACGTCGGGCACGTCTTCTCCTACACCCACACCGACGTGATCGCGCGCTACCGCCGGATGCGCGGCTACGAGGTCTTCTACCCGATGGGGTGGGACGACAACGGGCTGCCCACCGAGCGCCGGGTCCAGCTGACCTACGGCGTCCGGGTCGACCCCGCGCTGCCCTTCGACCCCGACTTCGCCCCGCCGGCCAAGCCGGATCCCAAGAAGCAGGTGCCGATCTCGCGACGGAACTTCGTCGAGCTGTGCGAACGCTGGTCGGACGAGACCGAAGCCCTGTACGAGTCGCTGTGGCGTCGGCTTGGCCTCTCTGTGGACTGGACCCAGAAGTACACGACGATCAGCCCGACGTCGATCACCGCCGCTCAGCGCGCGTTCCTGCGCAACCTGGCCCGCGGTGAGGCGTACCAGGCCGAGGCGCCGGGGCTGTGGGACGTGACCTACCAGACCGCCGTTGCCCAGGCCGAGCTCCAGGCACGTGAGTACCCAGGCCACCTGCACCGCGTCGCCTTCCACGGCGAGGACGCACCCGTGCACATCGAGACGAGCCGGCCCGAGCTCATCCCTGCCTGCGTCGCGCTGGTGGCCCACCCCGACGACGAGCGCTACCGACCCCTGGTCGGCACGACTGTGCGCTCGCCGCTGTTCGGCGTCGAGCTGCCCGTCCTGGCCCATCCGGCGGCCGAACCGGACAAGGGCGCCGGGATCGCGATGGTCTGCACGTTCGGCGACCTCACCGACGTGCTGTGGTGGCGTGAGCTGCAGCTGCCGACCCGCTCCGTGGTCGGCCGCGACGGGCGGCTGCTCCGCGACGTTCCCGAGTGGCTGACCGACCCTGGCTCCGCCCCGGCCTACGCAGAGCTGGCCGGCAAGACGACGTTCTCCGCCAGGACGGCGATCGTTGACCTGCTGCGCGCCTCCGGCGATCTCGTCGGTGACCCGACACCGACCCAGCGGATGGCCAACTTCTACGAGAACGGCGACAAGCCGCTCGAGATCGTCACCAGCCGGCAGTGGTACATCCGCAACGGTGGCCGCGACGAGGACCTGCGAGAGCGGTTCCTCGCCCGTGGGCGCGAGCTCGAGTGGGTGCCGGAGTACATGAAGCAGCGCTACGACAACTGGGTCGGCGGACTGAACGGCGACTGGCTGATCAGTCGGCAGCGGTTCTCCGGCGTGCCCTTCCCCGTCTGGTACCCGCTGACCGCCGACGGCGAGGTCGACCATGCCCGGCCGCTGGTGCCTCGCGAGGAACAGCTGCCCGTCGACCCCGCGTCGCAAGCACCCGAGGGTTACACCGAGGATCAGCGCGACCAGCCCGGCGGCTTCACCCGGGACCCGGACGTCATGGACACCTGGGCCACGTCGTCGCTGTCACCGCTGATCGTCTGCGGGTGGGAGCGCGACCCGGACCTGTTCTCCCGGACCTTCCCCATGGACATGCGGCCGCAGGCGCACGAGATCATCCGCACCTGGCTGTTCTCGACCGTTGTGCGCAGCCACTACGAGATGGGCACCCTGCCGTGGCGGACCGCGGCGATCTCCGGCATCGTCGCTGACCCCAAGCGCGAGAAGATGTCGAAGTCCAAGGGGAACGTGGTCGACCCGCTGGACGTCCTGCAGCGCTACGGACCCGACGCGGTCCGGTGGCGGGCGGCGGGTGCCCGGCCGGGCACCCACAGCCCGTTCGACGAGGCTCAGATGAAGATCGGGCGCCGCTTGGCCATCAAGATCCTCAACGCCAGCAAGTTCGTTCTGTCCCTGGGCGCGACCGAGGAGCCAGCAGCGATCATCGGGGCGCTGGACCGCTCGCTGCTGGCCGGGCTCGCCGGCGTGGTCCGCGATGCGACCGAGGCGCTGGAGGCCTACGAGTACACCAGGGCACTCGAGGCCTCGGAGACCTTCTTCTGGGCCTTCTGCGACGACTACCTCGAGCTCGTGAAGGATCGCGCGTACGGCGGGCAGAGCGCGTCGGCGGCGGGGTCAGCCAAGGCCACCCTGGCTGCCGGCCTGTCGGTGCAGCTGCGGCTCTTCGCTCCGTTCCTGCCGTTCGTGACCGAGGAGGTCTGGTCCTGGTGGCAGGACGGGTCGGTGCACCGGGCGTCCTGGCCGGACCCGGACGAGGTCATCACCTGGGCCGGGGACGTCGACGCTGCCGTGATGGCCGATGCGTCCACGGTGCTGGCCGGCGTCCGTAGGGCGAAGTCCGAGGCCAAGACCTCGATGCGCACCGAGGTGTCCCTGGCGACCGTCACCGGTCCCCAGGCGTCCTTGGACCGGGTGCACCACGCTGCGCCTGACCTGCGTGCGTCGGGTCGCATCGCCGAGCTGCGCCTCGTGCCGGGCGGCGGCGGACTCAGCACGACGGTGGAGCTCGCTGGGCAGGCGGACCCGCCCGCCTGAACCCGTCGCGGCCAGCGCAGGGATCAGGCTGACTTCTCGCGCCGCTCGCGCTTCTGGGTCTCGCGGGGAACCAGCGTCGGGTTGACGTGCTCGAGCACGACCTCGCCGGTGATGACGACCTTGGCGACGTCCTTGCGGGAGGGCACTTCGTACATCACGGAGAGCAGGACCTCCTCCATGATGGCGCGAAGGCCACGTGCACCGGTGCCCCGCAGGATGGCCTGGTCGGCGATCGCCTCCAGCGCGTCCTCGGTGAACTCCAGCTCGACCCCGTCTAGGTCGAAGAGCCGCTCGTACTGCTTGACGAGGGCGTTGCGCGGCTCGGTGAGGATGCGGACCAGCGCGTCCTGGTCGAGGTTGCGCACGTTGGTGATGACCGGCAGCCGGCCGATGAACTCGGGGATCATGCCGAACTTGAGCAGGTCCTCGGGCAACACGTCGCCGAACACGTCGGCGGAGTCCCGGTCGGCCTTGGAGTGCAAGGTGGCGCTGAAGCCGAGCCCCTTGCGTCCGATCCGGCCCTCGACGATCTTCTCGAGCCCGGAGAACGCGCCGCCCACGATGAACAGCACGTTGGTGGTGTCGATCTGGATGAACTCCTGGTGCGGGTGCTTGCGCCCACCCTGCGGCGGCACTGAGGCAGTCGTGCCCTCGAGGATCTTCAGCAGCGCCTGCTGCACGCCCTCGCCGGAGACGTCACGCGTGATCGACGGGTTCTCGCTCTTGCGAGCGATCTTGTCGACCTCATCGATGTAGATGATGCCCGTCTCGGCCTTCTTGACGTCGTAGTCAGCGGCCTGGATCAGCTTGAGCAGGATGTTCTCGACGTCCTCGCCCACGTAGCCGGCCTCGGTGAGCGCGGTCGCGTCGGCGATGGCGAAGGGCACGTTGAGCATCCGGGCCAGCGTCTGTGCCAGGTGGGTCTTGCCGCACCCGGTCGGCCCGATGAGCAGGATGTTGGACTTGGCCAGCTCGACGTGGTCGTCGCGGTGGGCTTTCGACGGCCCCGACTCCCCGGCCTGCACTCGCTTGTAGTGGTTGTAGACCGCCACTGCCAGGGCCTTCTTGGCCGAGTCCTGCCCGACGACATAGGAGTCGAGGAACTCGCAGATCTCGATCGGTTTGGGCAGTTCTTCCCACTTGAGGTCGGAGCTCTCGGAGAGCTCCTCCTCGATGATCTCGTTGCAGAGGTCGATGCACTCGTCACAGATGTAGACGCCGGGACCGGCGATGAGCTTCTTGACCTGCTTCTGGCTCTTGCCGCAGAACGAGCACTTCAGCAGGTCACCGCCATCTCCGATGCGTGCCACCTGGCTGCCTCTCCCTCTCGCGGACCTCGGCCGTGCGGCGAGGTCATGTCAGTCCCGACCGTACCCCGGTAGGGGCCCGGACGCCTCCATTACCGCGCCGATGGGACCAGCCGGGCGAGTCCCGTTCGGCGCGGCACCGGGCTCAGCTGCGCGTCGTCAGCACCCGGTCGACCAGCCCGTACTCAACTGCCTCGGCGGCGGTGAGGATCTTGTCGCGCTCGATGTCGCGCTCCACCTGCTCGACCGTGCGGTTGCTGTGCTCGGCAAGCATCGACTCGAGCAGCTTGCGCATCCGCAGCACCTCGCGGGCCTGGATCTCGACGTCGCTGGCCTGGCCGCCGCCCTCGGTGTAGGGCTGGTGGATGAGGATGCGGGAGTTGGCCAGGGCGTAGCGCTTGCCCGGGGTGCCGGCGGCAAGGATCACGGCCGCGGCGGACGCCGCCTGCCCCAGGCAGGTGGTCTGGATGTCCGGCCGGACGAAGCGCATCGTGTCGTAGATGGCCGTCAGGGCGGTGAACGAGCCCCCTGGTGAGTTGACGTAGATCGAGATGTCGCGGTCGGGATCCATCGACTCCAGCGTCAGCAGCTGAGCCATGATGTCGTTGGCGATCGTGTCGTCGATCGCCTGACCGAGGAAGATGATGCGCTCCTCGAAGAGCTTCGTGTAGGGATCGAGGCGCTTGAAGCCGTAGGACGTGCGCTCCTCGATCACCGGCAGGACGTAGCGGGAGCTGGGCAGGGACAGGTCGCTCATCTGGCCTCGGTCTCCTTGCGAGCCGGCGGGTCGGTGGACTGACGTCTCGCTCATGCGGTGCCGCCCGAGCCCGCGACCTGCACGGCGCTGGCGACGACCTGGTCGACCATTCCGTAGTCCTTGGCCTCGTCAGCCGTGAACCACCGGTCGCGGTCGGAGTCTCGCTCGATCTGCTCGACCGACTGGCCGGTGTGCTGGCCGATGAGCTCGGCCATCTTGGCCTTCGTGTAGAGCATCTGCTCGGCCTGGATCTTGATGTCCGATGCGGTGCCGCCGAGCCCACCCGACGGCTGGTGCATCATGATCCGCGCGTGCGGCAGTGCGTAGCGCTTGCCGGCGGCCCCGGCGCAGAGCAGGAACTGCCCCATGGAGGCAGCGAGGCCCATGGCCACCGTCGCGACGTCGTTCTTGACGAACTGCATCGTGTCGTAGATCGCCATCCCGGCCGAGACCGATCCGCCCGGGGAGTTGACGTAGAGCCAGATGTCCTTGTCGGGGTCGTCGGCCGCGAGCAGCAGGAGCTGGGCGCAGATCGCGTTGGCCATCGAGTCCTCGACCACCGTGCCGAGAAAGATGATCCGCTCGCGGAGCAGCCGGTTGTAGACCTGGTCGTCGAGACCCATGCCCTGCTGCTGGGACGTCTGTCCCTGCGGGAACGCCAGACCGGGGATGGTCAGCTCACTCACTGCGCGCCACCTTCGTCTTGTCGCGATCGACTTCCCGGTCAGGACTGAGGTGTCTGTCGGGCTTAGGTCGATCAACCGTTGCCGACACTAACGCGGACCCTGGACACACTGATCCCCGACTCGGCCGTGTTCGCTGACGGCGCACGCTGCGCGCTCGGGTCCGGCGCCGCCCTCTGCCCGACCGCGCCCGATCGGCCTACTCCTCGGTCGTGGCCGTCGCGTCGGACTCGGCCGCGTCGGAGTCGGCGGCGCGGTCGGCATCGATCTCGCCGGCGACGACCTCCCCGTCGACCGGGGCATCTTCGCGCAGCGCCTCGAGGTCGACCGGCCGCCCGGAGGCGTCGGTGACCTTTGCCCGCTCGAGGAGCGTCGCGAGCGCCTTCCCGCGGACGACCTCGGCGACGAGCATCGGCACCTGGCCGGCCTGCACGACCTGCTGAGCGAACTGGTCAGGGCCCATGCCGTACCGCGAGGCGGTCTGCACGAGGTGCTGGGTCAGTTCGGCCTCGGTCACCGAGAGCTTCTCTGCCTCGACCAGCTTGTCCAGGACGAACTGCGCCGTGATCGCCTCGCGGGTGCGCTTGTCGACGTCGGCGTCGAACTCCTCAGCCGACTGACCCTCGGCGGCCAGGAAGTCCTCGCGGGTCATCCCGGCGGCCTCGAGCTGGTGCTGCAGGGAGTGGAAGCGCGCGTCGATCTCGGACTTGACCAGGTTCTCGGGCACGGGGATCTCGACCTTGGCCAGCAGCGCCTCCAACGTGCGGTCGCGGGCCTGCACGCCCTGCTCGACCTTGCTCATCTGCTCGACCCGGGCGCGCACGTCGGCGCGCAGCTCGTCGATGGTGTCGAACTCGCTGGCCGTCTGGGCGAACTCGTCGTCCAGCTCGGGCAGCTCGCGCTCCTTGACCGAGGCCAGCTCAACCGTGACCAGCGCGTCCTTGCCGCCGTGCTCGCCGCCGACCAGCTCGGTCGTGAAGTCCTTGGACTCCCCCGTGGCCAGCCCGGTGATCGCCTCGTCGAGGCCGGGAAGCAGACCCCCGGAACCGACCCGGTAGCTCAGGCCCTTGGCCGTGAGGTCCTCGACGGACTCCCCGTCGACAGTCGCAGACAGGTTCATCGAGACGAAGTCGCCGTCGGCAGCGGTCCGGTCGACACCGGTCAGCACAGCAAAGCGCTCGCGCAGGCCGTCGAGCTGCTCGTCGACGTCCTCGTCGCTCACCTCGGCGTCGTCCACGGTGACCTCGAGCCCGTCGTAGTCCGGGAGGTCGAACTCCGGACGTACGTCCACCTCGGCGGTGAAGGTCAGCAGCTGGCCGTCCTCCATCGACGTGACGTCGACCTCGGGCTGCCCGAGCACGTGGACGTCATTCTCCTCGACCGCCTGGCCGTAGAAGCGGGGCAGCGCGTCGTTGACCGCCTCCTCGAGCACGACCTCGCGGCCGAAGCGCTGGTCGATCACCCGCGGCGGCACCTTGCCCTTGCGGAAGCCCGGGATCGTCACCTGCCCGCCGATCTTCTTGTACGCGGCGTCCAGGCTCGGCTTGAGCTCCTCGAAGGACACCTCCACGGTTAGCTTCACCCGGGTGGCGTTGAGGGTCTCGACGTCGGTCTTCACGACAGGAAGGCTCCTTGCGATGACAACAGGTGGGCGCGGCAACACGTACGGTGTGGGTCTGGTCGGGGCGGGGAGACTCGAACTCCCGATCTCCTGCCCCCAAAGCAGGCGCGCTAGCCACTACGCTACGCCCCGCAGCGCACATGGCATCCTAGAGCCAGTGCCGCTGGACGGCGAATCACGTGGCGGACGCCTCAACGGGTCCTGCTCGGGTGGTACGACCGCCCCGCGCGGGTGTAGCTCAATGGCAGAGCCCCAGCCTTCCAAGCTGGCCATGCCGGTTCGATCCCGGTCACCCGCTCCATGCTCTGACCAGCAGAAACATCGAGGACGGCCCGGAAACGCCCGCATCGACGGCATCACATTTCGCTTCCACGGTGCGCCTGGCTGAGCGTGGCCGTGGAATACCCAAAGGGCACCAAGGGTCACTGGCGGTTAGACACTACGCTCGCGCTACCGCGGCTCGAGGCCTCGCAGGCAGAGCTCACACCCAATGCGCGCACCGAGAACGGCGCGGTGGCACAGCCCTCCTCCGGGCGCGCGCGGACTGCGCAGACGGTCCGACGCCGAGCCGGTGCTCCTGCCCCCTTGAGTGCGGTCGATCAACACTCCTACGCCCGAGCAAGGGCGCGCCGAGCTGGAGCTCGAGGAGCCATCAGGGACTCGCACCACCGGTCACAACACTCGCGGCACTCTCGCAGGAACTGGACCGAAAAACGGGGGGCCGGACACAGGCCTCTAGGTGAAGTCGCGTCGCTTCCACTCGCGAGGCCGACGCTGCCTCTACCAAGTCCAGTCTCAGCTGAGCAGACTCGAGGCAGGCGCAGTACCACCCGGCCCCAACAATCCGGTGGCGGGATCGAGGCGCAGAACGTCGGGCAGTCGCCGGGTGATCGCGGTCGAACCCTCGAAACGGATGCGACCCGAGCGAATCGCCTGTTCGATCGGCTCCCGCCCGTTCCAGACCTTGAACATCGTGGGACCGTCGGTCTTCACGAAAGCGTCGGTCTCGAAACCCGGATCAGACAGGCAGACCGAGCAGGTCCCCCCCTCGACGACGGTCCAGTACCGCTCATTGACGTCGACGAAGTGGAACATGAGCACGGTTCTCCGGCCTGCGGGCAGCGATGCGACGTCGAAGCGACTGTGGGCCCACCACATGAGGAGTTCGACATCGCAGTCGGCCTCACTCGGGTCCTTCATGATCCAGTTCGCGGCCCAATGGCCCAGGCCGAGGAGTACGGGCCGCAGCTCCTCGCACGCCCTCGTCGGCACATAGCCGCTGTCCAGCCGTTCGACAAGACCGGAGGCCTGTAGCTGGCGGAGGCGCTTCGACAGCATGGTGCGTGACATCCGAGGAACTCCTCGTGCGATGTCGTTGAAGCTGCGGGAGCCAGCGAGCAGCTCACGGATGACGAGGATGGTCCATCGCTCGCCGAACAACTCGGCGCCCTTGGCGATGGGGCAGTACTGCTCGTAGGACGTCCCCATGCCGGGATCGTAGCGGTCCAGAAAAGCTACCGACGCGGTCCAGTCTTGATACTGGCCGGGCGCCGACACGTTACCTACGGTCATAGGGAGTGATTGGACCAGCCAGGAGGATGCCATGTCTGTCGAAGCGAACATCGTCGAGCACTACGAGGCGGGCGAGTTGCTCACCGCCATCGAGGCGGGGGTAGAAGCGCTGGGTAGGACGACCTCCAACGTCACGATCGACGACCTGGGGCCCGTGGATGAGTTCCACATCGGCGGGCGGGCCGCAACGAGCGCGCTCTGCGAGCGCCTCCGGATCGGCTCCGATGCGGAGGTACTGGATGTTGGTTGCGGGATCGGAGGAACCGCCCGGCTGCTCGCGTCGACGATCGGGTGCCGGGTGACCGGCGTCGACCTCGTCCCCGGGTACATCGACGTGGCACGGAAACTGAGCGACTGGACGGGGCTGAGCGACCAGATCAGTTACGAGGTTGGGAGTGCGCTCGACCTGCCGCTCGGGGACAGCTCATTCGACGCGGCGACCCTCTTGCACGTCGGGATGAACATCGAAGACAAGCTGCAGTTGTTCACCGAGATCCGCCGCGTCCTACGCCCGGACGGAGTGCTCGGCGTGTACGACGTGATGCGGACCGCGGAAGGCGATCTCTCCTTCCCGGTGCCCTGGGCATCCGACTCCTCGACGAACTTCGTGTCTGACATCCCCACCTACGAGGCGGCGCTCACGGCTGCGAGATTCGAGATTCTCGAGGTCTGCAACCGTCGCGAGTTCGCGCTCGACTTCTTCGCCACCCTCAAGCAACGGACCGCCGAACTCGGGGGCCCTCCGCCCCTCGGTCTCCACGTGATCATCGGATCAGCCACCCCCGACAAGCTCGGGAACATGGTCGACGCCATCACGGATGGCACCGTCGCGCCTGTCGAGATCATCTGCCGGGCGAGGTAGCACTTGAGCCTCACGCGTCAGATGTAAACCATCGGACGAGCCGTGATGGGACGGGTCCGCGGCTCACACCTCGGTAGAGGCGACATGAACCCGCGTCCACCGGGCATCCCCGAAGCCGCAAACACCACTCGCACCTGCTGCCCCGATACGTGCCAGTCGGGGGACGCACCACGATGCGCCGAGATGGATGGCGCGGATCGCTTCCGGTCGACGAGCTCGGTCCGTGCCCCGGTGGCCCTTGGCGTTGGCGTTGTTGTGTCCTTCTTCCATGGTCTCCCGCAACCGATCATGAGGGGGCCGCGATCGTGTCGG
Source organism: Actinomycetes bacterium (assembly GCA_038246575.1). Lineage (GTDB taxonomy): Bacteria > Actinomycetota > Actinomycetes > JACCUZ01 > JACCUZ01 > JACCUZ01. Next base: position 33,168 of record JBBRVU010000019.1, read on the forward strand.
CGACGATCCTGGCGTCGTCGCCGACCCCGATGAACAGCGCTGATTTCCGGGTGCGGAGGAAGTGGGCGCCGACGAAGAAGAGGCCCGGCGCCACGGTGCTCGCCCCGTCGGATTGGACCGGAAACCCGAGCTCGTCGAAGGCGTCTGGAATGTTCACCCAAGACCGATAGTCGGGCCGGAAGCCTCCCGCGAAGATCACCGCGCCGAACCCGGTCAGGTTGATCTGGTCAGGAGCGTTCACCTCAAGCGGCGCCGGGTCGAACATGTCGGGCGCTGGCATCCCCTGCTCGGCCGCGAACTTCGCGAACAGACTCTTCAGCTGCCCGAAGCGCTGATCTCCCCACTCGACCGACTGTTCGAGATCGGCTCGGAAACGCGCTCGACGGCCGGCCGCCCCGGCGAAGTGGCCGAGCAGGTTCACACCCTGGGCGCGGAGCGTGCGCAGGTTCAGATCGTGGCCGCCGTGATGACCGCTCGCGAGGATGTTGGCCTGCAGGCGTGCTGGCGCGGGCAGCGAGTCGACGGGCACCGAGAGAAAGCCGGACTCCTCGAGCCACCAGACGAGATCGTGGCCGCCGATCCGGCGCGGCGCCCACGGTGCACGTCCGCAGGCCAGGAAGACCTCGCGGCCGGACTCGTGGAGTTCCTCGGCGATCTGACAGCCTGACTGGCCGCTTCCCACGATCAGGACCGGACCTGCGGGGAGGCGTGAGGGCTCTGCATACTCGCCGACATCGATCTGGAGAAGGTCCGCGGGAAGCGAGCCTGCAGCATCGGGACGGTGGGGCTTCTGGTAGGAGCCAACACTGAGTACGACGCTTGTCGCCTCGATGTCGCCTGCCGAGGTGGAGAGGCGGAAGCCTCCCCCACTGATGGCGTCGAGCGCCGTGACCTCAACTCCCTCTCGGAGCGGAGTGTCGCTGCGGACCGCATATCTCTCCAAGAAGCCGACGATGTCGGCGCGCGGGTCAAACCCATCCGGGTCTTCGCCGTCGTAAGGCTGATCGGGGAGTTGCATGCTCCAGTTCGGCGTGACGAGGCAGAAGCTTTCCCAACGCCCCCGCCACGTCTGCCCCACCCGCGCCCTCTCGAGTACGACATGAGGAATGCCGTGCTTCGCCAGTTCGTGACTGGTTGCGAGCCCAGCCTGCCCGGCGCCCACAATCACAACATCCAGGGGATCGCTCATCGGTCGTGGCCCAAGACTTCAGTCGGTAGCCGAGAGTTGGAGTTGACCCGGTTTCGCGGACACCTTCATGTAGCCGCCGGCGGGGTTGCAGAAGGCTTCGAGGCAGTCGAAGACGGCGAGCTTGGCTTCACGGCGGGTCCGGAACCGGCCGCCGGCTGCTGGTCGGACAGCTCGCACTCCAAGTCGCGAACAGGCTCTCGGCGAGCGCGTTGTCGTCGGAGTCCGCGACCGATCCCATGCTCGCGAGGGCGCCGTGCCGGCGCAGTTCACGCTCGAGGGCGTGCGAGCTGTACTCCCCGTCGCGGTCGCTGTGGTGGATAGGCCAGGCACCTGACCGCCGCGGCGCGAGACGGCCATGGTGGCCGCGTCGACAACCAGGTCAGTCTTGCGGCGGCTGGCCATCGACCAACCCAGCATTGTCGCCGCCGACAGGGCCGTACGGCGCACATCGGCGAGCTGGCCGACGAGCTCGGACGCATCCTCGGTGACGTCCTGGCCGGCTACGACCTCACCACGATGTCCGACCAGGAGGCCCGTGACCTCGAGCGGGCGCTGGGGGCCCTGCGGAGGTTGACGCTCGACGCGGTCGTGGAGACCTTCCAGCACGCGGCGAACTCGGTGGCCACCAAGTCCCTCACCACCTCGCCGGTCAGCGACGACGCCTCGGCGGGCTGAGCCTCGCGCGGTCACAGCAGCCGGGCGAGGCGGGCCGCCGCGCGGGCGGCGCCGTCGGTCTCGACGGAGACGTAGTCGACCTGCCTGCCGACCTCTCCGGCCAGCAGGGCGGCCAGGTTGTCCTCGTCAAGGTCCTCGTAGGGGAGGAACGTCCCGGCGCGGTACTGGTTGAGGCGGGCTCGGACGTGGAAGTTCTGCTCGAAGTGGTTACGGAGGGGGACGTAGATGAATGGCACCTTGCACGCGGTGAGCTCCATGGTGGTCGTGAGCCCGCCCTGGACGACGGCGACGTCTGCGACGGCCAGGTGCCGGTACAGCTCATGCACGTAGCTTCGGTACTCCACCCCCTCGACCGACGGCAGCTCGGACGGGTCGATCCGGGGTCCGGTGACCATGATCATCCGCAGCCCGTCGATGTTGCGCCGGGCAGCGGGGAAGGCTCGCGCGACCCGCCGGAGCAAGTCTGCCCCGACCGCAGAGCCACCCACCGACACGATGCAGATCCGTTCGTCCTCGTGGTAGCCCAGCTCGCGGCGGACCTCGGCGCGGTCTCCCAGCGCGCTCGGGTCGAACCCGGTGACGTAGCCGGCAAAGTCGAAGTTGGCCTCGGTCCACTCACGGATGCCCGGCAGCCCCGGTCCGAACGTCCCGGGCACGATGTCCTCCGGGTTCCCGACGAAGATCGCGGCGTCACGGATGCGCCCGTAGCGGGCGACCTGCTCGATCATCTCGGCGTTGTAGTCGGCCGCCACGACCGCCTCGCGCTCGCCGCGCTGAGGCATCGGGAGGTACCCGACGAAGTCCGTCATCCACGCGTAGGCCGCCTTCTTCAGACCGGGGTTCTCGTGAAGCTGGTAGTCGAGCTCCCAGGCCTCGTCGCCGATGACGAGGTCGTACTGGCCCTTGCTGACCACCTCGTCGATCACCATGAAGTTGGCGAGCTGGATCTCATCCATGTCGCGGAGCGCCTGGAACGCCGCCAGGTCGTGCTCGCCGCTCTCGGCCTCGATGTGCGCCGACTCGTTCGCGAGCAGCTGGGAGGCCGGGTGGATCACCTCGCCGCTGGCTTCCAGGACGCGCGTGACCGGGTCCTGGGCGAGCCAGTCGATCACGACGTCGGGCCGTGCCGCCCGAAGCTCGCCCGCGATGGCGAGGTCGCGGCGCGCGTGGCCGAGGCCGATGGGCGAGGAGATGTACAGCGCCCGCTTGGGACGTCCGTGTCCCACGTGCATAGCGGTGTCGAGCCGAACGGTCCCGTGGACGCGATCGACGAAGTCGTGGATCGCCCGGTTCACTGCGACCGGGTGGCGCGCAGTCGGCAGGTGCCCGGCACCGTCGAGCGTGACCATCTCCGCGTGCGGGAGCATCTCTCGCAGGACCTGGGAGCTCTCGGCCGGCACGATCCGGTCGCCGGTGCCGTGGATGAGCAGGACCGGGACGTCGATGGCGCGCACGGCTCGCTCGTGCTCGTCGAGGTCCAGGCGCGGGGCGCCGTGGGTCTGGGCGATGACGTCTCCCGTGGTCTCCAGGCTCCAGCCGACGGTGTCCTCCCACAGCTTCGTCGAGCGAGGGTCCGAGCAGGCCTCGTCGAAGAAGAACTCCACGAAGCCGCGCCAGTCGGTGCGCCAGTAGTCCGGGTCATACATGTCCCAACGCGGGTCGTCTCTGCTGCGGGCCACTCCCCAGTCGTGACCGGCGGCGATCGCCACCACCGCGTCGACGCGCTGGGGGTAGAGCGCAGCCAGGCTGAGAGCCCAGCCACCTCCCCGTGACAGCCCGATAGCGGTGCAGGTGGATGTTGCTGTGGCGTCGAGGACGGCGACGGTGTCTTCCAGAACCTCGCGGGCGCCGTACCGGGCACGGTCCAGCGACCGGCTCGAGCCGCCATTCCCGACGGGGTCGAAGGTGACCACTCGAAAGTGCCGGGCGAGGTAGGGAATCTGCATCTTCCAGTGTCGCGAGTGGATGATCTGCCAGGTCGGCGCGAGCAGGAGGGTCGGCCCGTCGTGCTCATAGACCTCGTAGTGAATGCTCTCGCCAGCACGCTCGACCGTGCCGTCCTTGTCGGGGTACCTGGCCCTCATCGGCTGCCTTCCTTCGACTCTCGTCCCACTGTTCCAGCGCCGGAGCGGCCGTGCCCGGCCGCAGAGAGCGGCCGGGCCGTACCAACCGGCTGGGACCGGTCTGGGCCTTCGCTTAGGGCCTGACCGCGAACACGTTGTTGAACGGCGTCTGCGAGGCTAGGTCGAAGCCGGTGAAGCCCGCTGTGGTGACCACGTCGCGGATCCTCGCGGGTCCCGCTTGGGTGCCGAGGGCCAGCCCCACGTCCTGCGACAGCGAGCACGGGGTGCAGAGCAGCGTCGAGAACGCGTAGTAGGCGCGGCCGACCGGGTTCAGGTTGTCCTCGACGTGGTCGCCTGCGGCCGGCTCGACGATCATCCAGACTCCGTC
>JBBRVU010000020.1:0-36968 GCA_038246575.1 Actinomycetes bacterium
GAGTCCGTCGTCGTTCCCGGGAGCATGCCCGCACGCTACCGGTGACACGGCCGGTGGCGTGCCTGCAGGTCGCCCGTCACGGCAGACTGTCCGGCAGTGCGGCAACCGGTTCGCAGGTCTGGGCCGACGTGCACCTCACCAACCTCACGACAAGGGTGACGCGATGGAAGCTCTGGATGACCTGGTCATCGACCAGGCGCTCTTCTTCATGCTGGTCGACGACGAGGTGCTGGAGGAAGACGTGGCCGTGTCGCAGCTGGAAGCCATCGTTGCAGTCCTGAGGCGGCTTCCCCACGACGAGCAGAGGCGGTTCACCCGAAGGATCAGCGAGCGGATCCCTGGAGCCCGGACCGCCGACGAGCGTGAGGGGCTCGAAGAGCTGCTCGAGAACCTCGAGTGATCCGGTGAGCTCAGTGGAGGGACGACCATGCAGTTCACGATCCTGAGCGCCACCGCCACCGATGTCCTCGCGGTGGGCGACGCGAGGGACGCGACCCGCCGGCTGCTGGGGCCGTTCCGCTCGATTCGGCGGACCCCGGTCGCGCTGGAGTCGGACTCGGTGTCATGGTGACGTACGACCGCGAAGGCACCGTGTGCGTGATCGAGTTCAGCGCGCCTGCTTCCGTGCTCGTGCGTGGCGTGGAGCTCATGGGCCGCGGCCTCGACCAGCTGCTCGAGGAGCTGCAGCGTCACGATCTCGAACTCGTGCCAGACGATCTTGGTGCCGTGATCTCGGGGATGAACGTCGACATCTACGCACCCGACGGGCTGGTGGAGGGCGTCCAGCTGGGTTCTGACTAGCAGCGGACGGTCAGCCCGTCGCGTCGTCACAGACCGGGGCCCGGGCCAGGCGCACTGGGCAGTCTGTCGGGTCGCACCCGCCTCGCGCTGGTCAGTCCTGGCACTTCTGCCGTCGCGCAGGCGCAGGGATGCCACCGACCCGGGTCCCGGCATACCCTGCTCGGACAGGCACGCGGGGGCAGCCCCGACCCGACCACGACGAGGTGGACAGCAGCAGTGGCGCACTACCAGGCGATGGGCAGCATCCCCCCGAAGCGGCACACCCAGCACCGGCGGCCGGCCCGGCGGGGCAAGGTCGGCGAGCTCTACTACGAGGAGCTGATGGGCGAGGAGGGCTTCAGCAGCGACTCCAGCCTGCTCTACCACCGCAACATCCCCTCGACCGTGGCCGAGTACCGCGAGTGGACGGTCGGCGACCTTGCCACCACGGCCAACCACCCGCTGCTGCCGCGCCACCTGAAGCCCCACGACCTGTTCCCCGCGAAGGTCGTCAAGGACACCGACGTCGTCACCGGCCGTCGGCTGCTGCTGGGCAACGGCGACGTGCGCCTGTCGTATGCCCTGGCCGGCGCCCCGAGCCCGTGGTACCGCAACGGCATCGGCGACGAGTGCGTCTACGTCGAGCGCGGCCGGGCCCGCGTCGAGACCGTGTTCGGGGCCTTCGAGGTGGGCGAGGGCGACTACGTCATCATCCCCAGGGCAACCACCCACCGCTGGCTGCCGAGGCGCTCGACCAAGGACCCGCTGCGCACCATCTGCATCGAGGCCAGCAGCCACATCTCGCCGCCGAAGCGCTACCTCAGCAAGTACGGCCAGCTGCTCGAGCACAGCCCCTACTGCGAGCGCGACCTGCGCGTGCCGCAGGGCCCGCTGCTCGCCGAGGACGTGGGGGAGAAGGCGGACGCCGAGACCGAGGTCTACCTCAAGCACCGCGGCGGTGGCCCGGCGAGCAGCGGCGGCATCGTGGGCACGGTGCACGTGCTGCCCTTCCACCCGCTCGACGTCGTCGGCTGGGACGGCTGCCTCTACCCCTACGTGTTCAACGTGGCCGACTACGAGCCGATCACCGGCCGCATCCACCAGCCGCCGCCGGCCCACCAGGTCTTCGAGGGCTGGAACTTCGTGGTGTGCAACTTCGTGCCGCGCAAGGTCGACTACCACCCGTTGTCGATCCCGGTGCCCTACTACCACTCCAACGTCGACAGCGACGAGGTGATGTTCTACGTCGACGGCGACTACGAGGCGCGCAAGGGCTCCGGCATCGGGACGGGCTCGGTCTCGCTGCACCCGGGTGGGCACGCGCACGGGCCGCAGCCGGGCGCCGCCGAAGCATCGATCGGCAAGCACTACTTCGACGAGCTCGCCGTCATGGTCGACACGTTCCGCCCGCTCGAGCTCGGCGAGGCCGGGCGCGCCTGCGACGACGGCGCCTACGCCGGCAGCTGGAACCGCAGCCGGGCCTGAGCGCCAAGGGTGCCGAAGGCGCGGCATGCTGCGCCTCTGACACCCCCGCCGGACCGGCCTGAGCACGCAACGGGTGCCGGGTGCGCGGTCATCCGCGCCTGTGGCACCCCCGGGCCCCCGACGCTGAGCCGCTCCGGTCGGCCGGATGCCGTGACCGCCCTATCCTTGCTGCGTGTCGCTCGCGCCGGTCAAGGAGGAGGTCACCGCCACCGGCGGTGACGTCGCGCCCGACACCCCGTGGATCACCATCGTCTGGAACGACCCGGTCAACCTGATGTCGTACGTGACCTGGGTGCTGCAGAACCACTTCGGCTACTCCCGCAAGAAGTCCGAGAAGCTGATGATGGACGTGCACCTCCAGGGCCGAGCCGTCGTCGCCAACGGCACCCGCGAGGCGATGGAGGCCGACACCGAGGCCCTGCACGGCTACGGGCTGTGGGCCACCTTCCAGAAGGACGACTGATGGCGCGCGGCTTCCGGCGCAAGGGGTCGGGCCAGCACGCCCGGTATGCCGCCCAGCTCGACCCACTCGAGCGCGACACCATCGCCGGGCTGATGGACCAGGTCCACGACCTCCTCGACCCGCCGGCCCCGGCGCCCGAGGGCGACGACTTCGCGTCGATCGTCGCGGGGCTCGGGATGGGGGTGACGGTCGCCGCGGAGGACCAGGCCGACCTCGACCCCGACGAGGCGCAGCGCGACCCGGCCCTGGATCGCCTGCTGCCCACCGCCAACCGGCAGGACGACGAGGTTGCAGCCGAGTTCCGTCGGCTGACCGAGACGGGGCTGCGCCAGCGCAAGGCCGCGGCGCTTCAGATCGCCGCCGACCTGCTGCGCGGCGACGACAAGCTGCGGCTGGATGCCGGCCAGGCCCGCGCGGTGCTCACCGCGCTCACCGACGTGCGGCTCGTGCTCGGCGAGCGGATGGGGCTTCGCACCGACGACGACGTCGAGGTGCTCGAGGCCGCCGCGCAGGACCTCGACCCGGACGACCCGCTGCTCTATGCGCTGGCGATCTACGACTTCCTCACCTGGCTGCAGGAGACCTTGGCGTCCGCGATGCTGGACGGGTGACCCTGCCCTGGCGCTGCGGGAGATAGCCGGCTGGTCGAAGATCTCGGGCGACCGAATGCGCCGCTGGCCTCAGAGCCCCAGGTCGTCGAGGAGCGCCGACATCCGGGTCGACCCCGCGGCGGGCGAGAAGTGGTCCTGCCACCGGGCGTACGCCCGGTCGAGCACATCGACCATCCGGTCCGGGCCGGCATCGAACACCGACTCCACCATGGTGGCGAGCGCGACGGCATCCCCCTTGGGGGTGACCCACGGGTGGTCCGGGCCGGCCACCTCGGCCAGGGCTCCGGCGTCGGAGATGACGAACGGCGTGCGGGACGACATCGCCTCGGCGACCACCAGCCCGAAGGGCTCTGACCACTGCGAGGGGAAGACCGCGACGTCGATGGCGGAGAAGAAGTCCTCACGCGAGGTCCACCCCGGGCGCTCGACCAGGTGCTCGACCGGCGCCAAGGCCTTGCGGATCGGGGCGGAGTCCTCCGGTGGGGCGAAGCGGCCCTCGCCGGCCAGCAGCAGGTGGTAGCGGCCCGGGTCGGCCCGGTCGAGCTCGGCGAGGCCTGCGGCGAGGGTGACCAGCCCCTTGTCGACGGAGTGCCGGCCGAGGAAGCCGATCCGTCGCTCACGCGAGTGTTCCGGTGGACGGGGATGGGTGGCCACCGGGTCGACCCAGTTCCAGAGCACCCGCGCGCCGGGCACCCCGGCTGCCATCGACGCGGACGGCACCAGGGTGACCAGGGCGCCGCGCCGAGCCACCCGCGCGGCGATCGCGTTGACGCCGACCGGCTCCTGGTGCAGGTGCACGACGCGCCCACCCAGCCCCGCGGTGGCGAGAGCCGGCACCAGACCGTTGCACCACAGGGTGCCGCCGGCGTTGGTCGCCCGCCAGGCCCGCAGCTCGCCGACGTACTGCCGGCGCCCGGAGGACAGGTCGGTGGCGGGGAAGCCCTCGGCCCGGGCCGCCTCGGCGACCCCCTCGCGCCCACCGCGCGGCGCCACCACCTGCACGTCATGGCCCAGGGTGCGCAGCACCTCCGCGACGGCGAGCAGCATCACCTCGCCGCCGCCGATCTCGCCCTTGTTGGCGGCCAGCACCACGGCGGTCATGACCGCGCCGCCACGGGGTGATGGGCATCGGCCTCCGCGGTGGCGCAGTCGGGCCAGCCCCCCGGGGAAGCCTCTGGAACTCCCGGAGCGCTGCCGTGACTCCCCGCGACCACCTGATCCATGTGGCGGTCAGTCTGTCACGAGCGCCATAGTGCCCTGCGCCCCAACGACGAGGCGAGGTCGTAACCCGCACCTAGGCTGGGCGCATGACGGACTCACCCATCGGGGTCTTCGACTCCGGCTACGGCGGGCTCACCGTCATGCGGGCGATCCTCGACCAGCTGCCGCACGAGTCGGTGGCCTACTTCGGCGACACCGCGCGCGCTCCGTACGGCCCGCGCCCGATCGCGCAGACCCGCGAGCTGGCGCTGGAGTGCCTCGACCGGCTGGTCGACCACGGGGTGAAGATCCTCGTCATCGCGTGCAACACGGCATCCGCCGCGGTGCTGCACGACGCGCGCGAGCGCTACGACGTGCCGGTGGTCGAGGTCATCCGGCCGGCCGTGCGCCGCGCGGCCGCCGCCACCCGCAGCGGGCGGGTGGGCGTCATCTCCACCGCCGGCACCCACCAGTCCGGTGCCTACCTCGACGCCTTCGCCGCCGCCCCGCACCTCGACGTGGTCAGCACCCCGTGCCCGCGGTTCGTCGAGTTCGTCGAGCGTGGCATCACCGGGGGCCCCGAGCTCGTCGGGGTCGCCCACGACTACCTCGACCCGCTGCGCGAGCGCGGCGTCGACACGCTGGTGCTCGGCTGCACCCACTACCCCCTGCTCACCGCCGTCATCTCCTACGTCATGGGTGACGGCGTCACCCTGGTGTCCTCCGCCGAAGAGACCGCGAAGGACGTCTACCGGGTGCTGGCCGACGCCGACCTGCTGCGCCCCGACGACCTGCCCCCGCCCGACCACGGCTTCACCACCACCGGCGACCCCGAGGAGTTCCGCCGGCTGGCCAGCCGCTTCCTCGGCGTGGGCTCGCGGTTGGGCCCGGTGTTCACGGCCCCGCCGCACGTGCTGACGGCGGGCCGGGCGTGAGGGTCACGGTCATCGGCTGCTCCGGGTCGTTCGCCGGCCCCGACTCACCCGCGTCGTCCTACCTCGTGCAGCACGAGGCCGACGGGCGCACCTGGAACCTGCTGCTCGACCTCGGCAGCGGCGCGCTCGGGGCGCTGCAGCGCCACCTCCCGCCCGACGACCTCGACGCCGTCGTGCTCAGCCACCTGCACCCCGACCACTGCGTCGACCTCACCGGCCTCTACGTCACCCGGCGCTACCGGCCGGCCGGCCCGGTGCCCGGCCGGCTGCCCGTGCACGGCCCGACCGGCACGGCGGAGCGGGTCGCGATGATGTACCACGGACTGGAGCCGGGGGCCATGGACGCGCACTTCGTCTTCGCCGTCGTCGCGGATGCCGTGCCGTTCACGGTCGGCCCGTTCACCGTCACCCCGTACGCCGTCAACCACCCGGTCGAGGCCTACGGCTACCGGGTCGAGGCCGCCGGCGCGGTGCTGGCCTTCACCGGCGACACCGACGACTGCGACAACCTTACCCCGCTGCTGCACGGCGCCGACCTCGCGCTCACCGACTCGGCGTTCGTCGACGGTCGCGACGACGTCGCCGGCATCCACCTGTCGGGGTCGCGGGCGGCGTCGGCCGCGGTGCGCGCCGGGGGAGTGGGGCGCCTGGTGCTCACCCACATCCCGGCCTGGAACGACCCTCAGGTGTGCCGGGCCCAGGCGGCTGCCGTGTGGGGCGGCGAGGTCGAGCTCGCGCGGTCCGGGGCGGTCTACGACCTCTGAGCCGGCCGCGGCGTCCGGGGCGGGCCCCGCGCCGGGCTAGCCTTGCCGCCATGCCTGACTCCACCCCCCGCCACGACGGCCGCGCCCCCGACCAGCTGCGCGACGTGCGCATCACCCGCAACTGGCTCGACCACGCCGAGGGCAGCGTCCTCGTCGAGTTCGGCCGCACCCGGGTGCTGTGCGCCGCCTCCTTCACCGCGGGCGTGCCGCGCTGGCTCAAGGGCCGCGGGTCCGGCTGGGTCACCGCGGAGTACGAGATGCTGCCGCGGTCGACCAACACCCGCAGCGACCGCGAGTCGCGCCGCGGCAAGGTGGGCGGCCGCACCCACGAGATCAGCCGGCTGGTCGGGCGCAGCCTGCGCGCGGTCATCGACACCTCGGCCCTGGGCGAGAACACCATCGTGCTCGACTGCGACGTGCTGCAGGCCGACGGCGGCACCCGCACCGCCGCCATCACCGGTGCCTGGGTGGCCCTCGCGGATGCCGTGGCCGACGCCCGCGCCAAGGGCCTGGTCGCCGCCGGCGCCGAGCCGCTGACCGGCTCCATCGCGGCGGTGAGTGTCGGGCTGGTCGCCGGCCGCCCGGTGCTCGACCTCGACTACCCCGAGGACTCCACCGCGCAGACCGACATGAACGTCGTGATGACCGGCGACGGCCGGTTCGTCGAGGTCCAGGGCACCGCCGAGGGCGCCGGCGCGGCGTTCGACCGCACCGTGCTCGGTGACCTGCTCGACCTCGCGACCACCGGCTGCGCCGAGCTGAGCCGCCTCCAGCAGGTGGCGCTCGCCGCGCCCGCGCGGGAGCGGCTGGCGTGACCCGGAGGCTCGTGCTGGCGACCCGCAACGAGCACAAGGTGCACGAGCTGCGGCAGATCCTCGCCGGGCTGGTCGACGCGCTGGGCCTCGAGGTCGTCGGCGCCGGCGACGTCGAGGGCGCCCCCGACGTCGCCGAGACGGAGGTGACCTTCCTCGGCAACGCCCGGCTCAAGGCGGTCGCACTGGCTCGGGCCACCGGCCTGCCCGCTGTGGCCGACGACTCCGGGCTGGCGGTCGAGGTGCTCGGCGGCTCGCCCGGGGTGTTCTCCGCGCGCTGGTCGGGGTCGACGGCCGGGCCGGATGCCGGGCGCGCCGAGCGCGACCGCGCCAACCTCGCGCTGCTCCTGGAGCAGCTGGGCGACGTGCCCGACGAGCACCGCGCGGCGGCCTTCGTCTGCGCCGCCGTCGTCGCCCTGCCCGACGGCCGGGTCGAGGGCGTCGAGGGCCGGGTCACCGGCACGCTGGTGCGGGCACCGCGCGGCACCAACGGCTTCGGCTACGACCCGGTGTTCGTGCCCGACGGCGACACCCGAACCCTGGCCGAGTACACCGACGCGGAGAAGAACGCGATCTCGCACCGGGGCAACGCCTTCCGCGCCCTCGAGCCCGTGCTGCGCAAAATGTTGCACTGAGGGTCGGCGACACGGCCTACCCTTGCCCTGCGCGCAAGTGGCGGAACTGGTAGACGCGCCAGGTTTAGGTCCTGGTGCCCTCGGGCGTGCGGGTTCGAGTCCCGCCTTGCGCACCAGCGCTCAGCGCACGGACGGTCGGCCGGATAGCCGACGCCCCATCGGGGTAGGTTGTGCGTCAGCATCGACGACACGACCCAGGAGGCCTCACGTGGGTGACCGGCTCAGCCCCGGCGACACTGCTCCCGACTTCACGCTGCCCGACGACACCGGATCATCGGTGACGCTCGGCGACCTGCGTGGCGGCAAGGTGATCGTCTACTTCTACCCGGCGGCCATGACCCCGGGGTGCACGACGCAGGCCTGCGACTTCAGCGACTCGCTGGAGTCCCTGAAGGCCGACGGTTACACCGTGCTCGGCATCTCGCCCGACGCCCCCGCGAAGCTCGCGAAGTTCCGCGACAAGGAGGGGCTCACCGTCACCCTGCTCTCCGACGCCGACCGCGCGGTGATGAAGGGGTGGGGCGCCTTCGGCGAGAAGAAGCTGTACGGCAAGACCGTCGAGGGCGTCATCCGCAGCACCGTCGTCGTCGACGAGACCGGCCAGGTCTCGCACGCCTTCTACAACGTCAAGGCCACCGGCCACGTGGCCAAGCTCCGCCGCGACCTCGGACTCGAGTGAGGACCTCATGAGCACCACCCAGCCCGCCGCCTCCGGCGCCGCCGACGGCACGGCCGTCGCCGCCCCGGCGCCCCCCGTCTCGATCCCGGACCTCGAGGCCGAGATCTCGGCCCGCCGCGAGCGCCTGGCCCAGACCATCGACGAGCTCACCTACCGGGTGAGCCCGAAGACCATCATCAACCGCCAGACCGAGGCCGCGAAGGCGCGCTTCGCCGACGTCGCCACGACCCCGGAGGGCGACCTGCGCGTCGAGCGGATCGCCGCGGTCGTCGCCGTGGTCGCCGTGGTCGGCGGCTGGCTCATCTACCGGCGTCTTCACCGCAGCTGACCCTCCGCGCCGAGTTCGCTGTCCTGACCCTGGACCAAGCGCCCGACGACGTCGTGGTCGGGCCGCGCCCGCGGGCACGTCGAGGCTACTGTGACGTGATGACGCGTCCCCCCGGCCGGCCCGGTGAGGACGCCACGCCGGGCGTCGACGACGTGCGGGCGTCGCTGCGTCACGCCGACGACCTGCCGGAACGTCGTCCGCGACGGCGGCAGGTGGAGGTCGACGGGGTCGAGGAGTCGCTGCGGCCGATGGTGGACCAGGCCGTCGCCGACCTGGTGGCGCGGTTGGGCATCGGGCCCGCGCAGGTGGGGGTCGAGGCGGCCGGTGCGGTGACCTGGTCGGACGGCTCGTGCGGCTGCCCCGAGCGCGGACGCGCTTACCCACAGGTGCCCGTCGACGGATTCTACGTCCGCCTCTCTGCGCGGGGGCGACTCTTTCACTTCCACGGCGGCGGGCCGCGCGGGCTCTTCCTCTGCGACTGCTGAGTGCTTCTCCCCACGGACGCCTCGACCTCGGCTCCACTCCTGAGGTCAGACATCGCCGACTCAGGAAGAAATAGTGCCGCTAGGGCTGTGCCGGAACCCCTCTTCAGGCATACATTCCGGCACGGGGCACTTGCGACCGACGATCCGCTCACAGTTGCAGGCCCGTCACCTATTGGCAGCGTCCGGCGGTGAGCCGGACGAGAGGAGTGTTGCCGTGAACCGCATCTTTGCCATGGCGGGGGCCGCGACCGCGGCGCTCTGCATCGCCACCACACCGAGCTGGGCCGCCACCGCGCCGCCCTCCGCGGCGTCCCCGGCGAAGGCCTCGGTGACACCGAGCGTCGAGAAGAGCACAACCGGTAGCTACATCGTCGTCATGAAGGCCGACCCCCTGGTGAAGTCGATGGAGGTCAAGGACCTGGGCAGCACCCGTGGCAAGCAGCGCAGGGCTGCTGTCCGGGCGACCCACGACGCCGTCCTCAAGCGGGCCGGCGTCTCGGCCAGCCACAAGACCACTGACTACAGCAACGCCGTCAACGGCTTCGCGGTGACCACCACCTTGCGCACTGCCCAGAAGATCGCCCGAGACCCCGGTGTGGCACTGGTCCTCCCGGACGAGCTCCGGCAGCCCGCCGCGGTAGCGGACAACACCCAGGGCCGCGGCGCCTTCCCGAGCAGCCTGTCCGTCAACGGACTCAACAACTTCCTCGGTCTCACCGGCAAGGGTGAGGCCTACGCCAGGGGGGTGACCGGCAAGGGTGTCCTCGTCGGTGTCATCGACACCGGCATCTGGCCCGAGCACCCCAGCTTCGCCAGCCGGCCGGGCCTCCCCGCACCGCCGGTGTTCGACTCCAGCCTGCGGTCGGCCTGTGCGTTCGGCAACACCGCCTGGAACCCCAACGACAAGCCGTTCGCGTGCAACAACAAACTTGTCGGGGCGCGCGAGTTCCTCGACACGTACAAGGCGAACCAAGGTCTGGAGTCCTACGAGTTCGACTCGGCTCGGGACAACGAGGGCCACGGCACCCACACCGCGTCGACCGCTGCCGGCAACGGCAACGTGCGGGCGAGCATCTCCGGTGTGGGCAAGGGCGTGGTGTCCGGTATCGCTCCTGACGCACAGGTCATCGCGTACAAGGCACTGGGTGACCTCGGTGGCTTCACCTCCGACCTGGCCGGCGCGATCGACCAGGCCGTCGCGGATGGCGTCGACGTCATCAACTACTCCATCGGCGGGGGCGCCCAGACGGTGAGCGCCGACACCATCGCGTTCCTCTTCGCTGCAGACGCAGGTGTCTTCACGGCCGTCTCGGCAGGCAATAGCGGGCCCGGCGCCGCCACCATCGGGGGGCCTGCGGACGTTCCGTGGGTGACCGCAGTGGGGGCGACGACCTACCCGACGTTCTACAAGGGCGTGGTCAAGCTCGGGAACGGGCGCAGCTACGTGGGCGGCTCGGTGACCAAGGGCACGAAGAAGGCCGAGTTCTTGGATGGAGCGCGCGCGGGTACCGCTGGCTCGGACCTGTGTCTCGCTGGCACCCTCGACCCCGCCAAGGTCACCGGCAAGATCGTGCTGTGCGGTCGCGGCTCGAACGGTCGCATCGAGAAGAGCTTCGAGGTGCAGCGGGCCGGCGGCATCGGCATGGTGCTCTACAACCAGAGCGACGTCGACAACATCTTCACCGACAACTTCTTCGTCCCGACGGTCATGGTGGACAACTCCCCCGGCACCGCGGTCCGCGCCTGGGTCAACCGCACGCCTCACCCCATGGGTCAGCTCGTGAACGAGGGCATCAGCAAGGCGCCGTTCCCGACCCCGTCGGTCGCGCTCTTCTCGAGCCGCGGCGAGAACCCGTCGGCCGGTGACATCATCAAGCCCGACATCAGCGCACCCGGTGTGCAGATCATGGCCGGCAACACGCCACTCCCGTCGCCCGGCACCCAGCCTGCCGGTGAGCTGTTCCAGGCTATCGCCGGCACGTCGATGTCCGGACCGGTCGTCGCGGGTTCCTACGCCCTGCTCAAGCAGGTGCACCCGGACTGGTCAGCCGCCGCCGCCAAGTCGGCCCTGATGACGACCGCAGACACCCGTGTGCGGGACAACGACCGCAAGACCCAGGCCGGCCCGTTCGCCATGGGCGCCGGACTGGCCGTGGTCGGTGACCCGGCCGGGAAGGGTTCCGCCTTCAGGCCCGGCCTGGTCTACGACGCAGGCTTCAACGACTACCTCGGGTTCCTCTGCGCCGAGGGCAGGGAGGCGTTCGGCGACCCCGACGGCACCTGTGGCGCCCTCGCGGCGGCCGGGATCCCCACGGTGGCAGCCGATCTCAACTACGCGTCGATCGGGGACGAGTCGGTACCCGGTGCCACGACGACGACTCGCACCGTCACCAATGTGTCGGGCGGCAAGGGCACGTTCCGGGTGCGGACGGACGCCCCTGCCGGGTACTCGGTCAAGGTCACGCCCTCGATCCTGAGGCTGGCCGCCGGGGAGTCGGCGACCTTCACGGTCACCATCACGAACCTGGGCCGGGCCCCGTCGGGTCAGTGGCGGTTCGGGTCCCTCACCTGGAAGGGCAGCGGGTATGCCGTGCGCAGCGCCATCGCCGTCAAGGGCGCGGACATCGAGGTGCCCACGACCGTCGTCGGCAGCGGACCGTCGGGCACGGCCTCCATCCCGGTGAAGTTCGGACGGGCGGGCGCCTACACCGCCACCCCCCACGGATTGGTGCCGGCGGCCGACAACAACGGGACGATCAGCCAGGACCCCGACCAGACCTACCCGAGTGCCGATGACGGGGCCGGGGTCGACCAGATCCCGTTCACGCTCAACGGGGTGACGCTCGCCCGGTGGTCGCTGGTCTTGCCCGGTGCTACCGACCTCGACCTCTACCTCAAGGGACCCGACGGCACCATCGTCGCCCAGAGCACGAACGGTGGGACTGACGAGGAGATCACCCTCGACCACCCGGCCGACGGCACCTACACGATGGTCGTCCACGGCTGGGCGGTCGGGGCGCCGGACACGGCGTACGACCTGCGCAGCTGGCTCGTCCCCTCGGCGACGGGCGGCAGCCTCCAGGTGACCTCCGGCAGTCCGGTGACAGCGACCGTCGGCGGCAGCACCACCGTGGGACTGTCCTGGTCCGGCCTCACCGCCGGCACCGACTACTTGGGCACGGTGAACCACGCCATCGACGGCGAAGACGTCGCCACCACCGTGGTCTCGGTGACGGGGTGACCTGACGCAACTGCCGGCGGCGGCCACCCGCCGACACCATCACCTTCGAGGGCCCGGCGACAGCCGGGCCCTCGAAGGTCGGCCCGTCTGCTCGCTAGGTAGGCGACCCTGACTGGCTAAGGACACTGTCGACCAGGAACGGCGTGCCGGTTTGACAGGTCGTCGCGAGCCCAACCTCCGAGCGACCCGACACGGTCACCGTGTCACCGCTGCGCAGGCCGTCGAGTGTGGCCCTGTCGCCCACGAGCAGGTAGTCCACGGCTGCCGCCCTACCATCGGCGGCGACCGCCAGAAGGAGGCAGGACCCCTCGACCGATGCACGGCTGAGGGTCCCGGTCACTCTGGTTGTGACCCCCTCCTTCGTGTTCGGAACGGTGGGCGGGTCGACGGCAGGGGGCGTCCCCCTGGACGTTTCAGAGCTGGGAGTTCCACCACCCACACCGGTGCCAACAGATCCTTCACGTGGGGGCACCTCACCACAGCCCGCGAGGCTGGTTCCGAGGATGCCGATGGCCGCGCCGAGGACCAGGGCTGCTGTGGCTGTACGACGCATAGCTGTGGGACGCCTGCGCGCGTGGCCAGGTTCCTCGCCGCGGGCGACGGGTCAAGCTGTGTCGGCGACGGTCCGCGTCGATAGTCGAGATCGACGGTGACGAACACGCGGCGACCTACTTTTCAACAGTGCGCCATCAGGGACTCGAACCCCGAACCCGCTGATTAAGAGTCAGCTGCTCTGCCAATTGAGCTAATGGCGCGCGACGGAGACATTAGCAGCCGCCCGGCATCCCGGCGAAATCGGTCGGTTCACAGCGGTCGGTCAGCGGTGGGTGCCGTCGGGGTCCACGGTGGTGGCGTCGTCGGCGCGCTCCGCGGCATCCGCCTCGGCATCGGCCTGCGGGCCACCGATGCTGCGCCAGGCGGCGCCCAGGGCGAGGGCGGCCAGGAGCACGACAGCCCCGATAATCAGCCAGGGGGGGATGCCGCCGCCGGACTCCTGCGAGGCGGGGGCGGTGGTGATGGTGGGCTGCGGCGCGGCCACGACCGAGGCGGTCGGCTCGGGGGTGGGTGTGGCGGCCGTGGGGGTCGCCGAGGCGCTCGGGGACGCGGATGCCGGGGTGGCCGTGGTCGTGAACGTGACGGTTCCCGAGACCGGGTGGCCGTCGGTGCTGACCACGCGGTAGGTCACGACGTGCTGGCCGGCCGACAGGTCACCGGTCAGCGGCTGGGTGACCGTGCCACCGGCGGTCGTGGCGGCTCCGTCGGTCTCGTCGCCCGACGGGCCGGCCACCTCGACGGTGACGAAGGTGGGGTTGACGTCCTCGCTGAACTTCAGGGTCACGACGCGGACCGTCTCGACCGTGCTGCCGTCCTTGGGCGTCGACACAAGGAGCTTGGTGTGCTGGGGGAGGACCGCTGGCGCCGCAGCGAACGCGGGCGCGACCGACACCACCACGAAGGCGACGACGATGACGAGGGTGACGATGGTCGCAAGGCGGCGCGAGAGCATGCGCACCATGATCGCAAACCTCGGCCGGTTCGAGTGACAGTTCCGGGTAAACACAGGGTGACGCGGCAGGGGCCGACGACGACGGGCGACCCCCCGAGGGGGGCCGCCCGGTGGCGCGGCGCTGACTCGCAGCGACGCCGTGGGGTGAGTGACGGGACTTGAACCCGCGGCCACCTGGACCACAACCAGGTGCTCTACCAGCTGAGCTACACCCACCACGACGGGCGCCCGGCATCCGAGGATGTTGGTGCGCCCGTAGCGCAACCATCGTACCGGTTACTCGGGGGTGGTCCCGACCACGCCCGGGGCGGAGTGGTCGACGAGGTGGCGCGAGGCGATGCTGCGGGCCTGCTCGGTCGACGGTCCGGGGGGCGGCACGAACACGGCCTCGCGGTAGTAGCGCAGCTCGGCGATCGACTCGCGGATGTCGGCCAGCGCGCGGTGGCCGCCGCTCTTGGTCGGGGAGGCGAAGTAGGCGCGCGGGAACCAGCGGCGCGAGAGCTCCTTGATGGAGGAGACGTCGATGATGCGGTAGTGCAGGTACGACTCGAGCTCGGCCATGTCGCGCGCGAGGAAGGCCCGGTCGGTGGCCACGGTGTTGCCGCCGAGCGGGGCCTTGCTCGGCTCGGGCACCCACTCCTTGACGTAGTCGAGCACCATCGTCTGGGCCGCCTCGAGGGTGGTTCCCTCGGCGAGCACGTCGAGCAGCCCCGAGCCGGTGTGCATCTCGCGCACGAAGTCGCCCATCTGGGTGAGCGCGGCATCGGGCGGGCGGATGACGACGTCGACCCCGGTGCCGAGCACGGTGAGCTCGTAGTCGGTGACCAGGGCCGCCACCTCGACGAGCGCGTCGCTCTCGAGGGACAGCCCGGTCATCTCACAGTCGATCCAGACGATGCGGTCGGTGTGGGCACGGTCGGTCGCCGGGGTGGTCATGGGGGCCATGCTAGGGCGCGATGGACTTCGGGCCGTTCCCGAACGGTGCGCTGCACTAGGGTCGCGTGCCATGAGTGGGGACCTCGCGCAGCGGCCGCAGGCGCTGGCCACCCGACGCGACCCCACGACCCGGCCCGCCCTGCGCGGGTGGCTGCTCACCGGCGTCGCCGCGGTCGGCTTCCTCCTGTCGGCGCTGGTGGTGTCCGCCTACCTGGGCGCAGCGTTCGGCGTGCAGACCGCGCTGCTGGCGCTGGCCGTCGCGCTGGTGCCGCTCGGCATCGTCATCCCGACGTTCCTGTGGCTCGACCGCTTCGAGTCCGAGCCCACCCGCTACCTGGTCCTGGCGTTCCTGTGGGGCGCGCTGGTCGCGGCCGTGGTCGCAGCCGTGTTCAACACCGGCGCCATCGCGGTGCTCGAGGCGGCCGCCGACCGGGAGGGCGCCCTGCAGACGACGGCGGTGCTGGTCGCCCCGTTCGTCGAGGAGGCCGCCAAGGGTGCCCTCGTGCTGCTCGTGTGGTGGGTGCTGCGGCGCGAGTTCGACGGCGTCACCGACGGCATGGTCTACGCCGGCATCTGCGCCGCGGGCTTCGCCTTCACCGAGAACATCAACTACCTCGCGCAGGCCTACGTCGACGGCGGCGGTGAGGCGCTCACCGGCACCTTCGTGGCCCGCTGCCTGCTCTCACCCTTCGCGCACCCGATGTTCACGGTGCTCTTCGGGGTCGGGGTGGGCGTCGCGGCGACCAGCCGCACCTGGCTGCCGCGCATCCTCGGGCCGTTGCTGGGCTACCTGCTCGCCGTGCTCAGCCACGCGCTGTGGAACCTGGCGGCGGTGTCGGGCGGTCGCGGGATGGTCGTGGTCTACCTGCTCGTCGAGGTGCCGATCTTCCTGGCCTTCATCGGCTTCGTGGTGTGGACCCGCCGGCGCGAGGGCCGCCTCATCGGGCAGTTCCTGCGCCCCTATGCGGATGCCGGGTGGCTCTCGGCCGCCGAGGTCGCGATGCTCTCGTCGATGCCGCAGCGCCGCGAGGCCAGGGCCTGGGCCCGCGCCAACACCGGCCGCGCGGGGCTGGCGGCGATGCGGTCCTTCCAGGACACCGCGAGCGAGCTCGCGCTGCTGCGGCGGCGGATGTACCACTCGGCCGCCGACGACCGCGCGCGCGCGCACGAGCGCGAGCTGCTGGAGGCGTTGCGCCTGCGGCGGGCCCAGTTCGTCGGGATGCCGGGTGGCTAGTCTCGGCCCCGTGCCCGACGCTCCTGCTGCTCCCGACGGTCCCGGCGCGCCCGACGCTCCTCTCGCCCCTGGCGCCCTGGCCGTCTCGCGTCGGATCGGCTCCGAGCTGGTCGCGCTGCGGCGCCGGCTGCACGGCATCCCCGAGCTGGGGCTGCACCTGCCGGACACCCAGGCGGTGGTGCTCGAGGAACTCGCCGGCCTCGACCTCGAGGTGACCCCTGGGGCCTCGCTCAGCTCGGTGGTGGCGGTGCTGCGCGGCCGGGCCCCCGTGTCGGGGGAGCGGCCGGTGGTGCTGCTGCGCGGTGACATGGACGCGCTGCCGGTCACCGAGCAGGTCGACATCGACTACGCGTCGCAGCGGCCGGGCCTGATGCACGCGTGCGGGCACGACCTGCACGTGGCTGCGCTGGTGGGGGCTGCGCGCATCCTGCACGAGCTGCGCGACGCGCTGGTCGGCGACGTCGTGCTGATGTTCCAGCCCGCGGAGGAGGGCCCGGGCGGGGCCGAGCCGATGATCCGCGAGGGTCTGCTCGAGGCGGCCGGGCGGCGGGTCGACGCCGCGTATGCCGTGCACGTCTACTCCGCCGACCACCCGTTCGGCACGTGGTTCGGCCGGCCCGGCACCCTGATGGCCGCCGCGGACGAGATCGTCGTGACGGTACACGGCCTCGGTGGCCACGGGTCCGCACCCGACCGCACCCTCGACCCGGTTCCGGTGGCCTGCGAGGTCGTGCTGGCGTTCCAGACCGCGGTCACCCGGCAGTTCAGCATCTGGGACCCGGTGGTGCTCACGGTCGGGCGGATCGCCTCGGGCACGGTCAACAACGTCATCCCCGACGACGCCGTCATCGAGGCGTCGCTCCGCACCTTCTCGCCCGAGCACCGGGCCAAGGCGCACGAGGTGGTCACCCGGGTGGCCCAGGGGGTGGCGTCGGCGCACGGGCTCACCGCGACGGTCAGCATCGGCAACGGCTACCCGGTCACCGTCAACGACGCGGACGAGCACGCCTTCGCGCAGGGGGTGGTGGTCGACCTGTTCGGGCCCGACCGGTGGGCCGACATGGCCGACCCGGAGGCCGGTTCCGAGGACATGTCCTTCGTGCTCGAGCAGGTGCCCGGCGCCTACCTCAACGTGTCGGCCTGCGCGCACGCCGACCACCGCGACGCCGAGGACAACCACTCGCCACGGGCGGCCTTCGACGACGCCGTCGTGCCCGACATCGCGGCCGCACTGGCGGAGTTGGCGCTGCGCCGCTCGCGTGAGCTGGCGGCCCCTGCCTGAGCGGGCGCCGGCGGGTCGAGCTCACGCGGTCACTGCCGCGCCGGGCCGGCGGCTGGTGCTGCGCCGGATGTGACGAATGCCGGTGACCTGGTCCGCGCGCCGGCCCGCAGGCCCTGCGGTCGCGCGGTCGCGCGGTCGCGCAGGCCCCGTCGATGGAGGACCTGCGTCACTGGTTTCGCCACGAGGCTCCCCGGACGGGTGGAAGGTGTCTGCATGCAGAGGACGGCGAGCACCGGGACCCGGCTCGCCATCGCGGCACTGACCGGCGCGCTCGTCCTCACGGTCGCCGCCTGTGCGAGGGCGGGTGTCCCGGTGCCGCCGGACGACGCAACGCCTGAGCAGGTCGTGCGGGCGTACACCGATGCCGTTCACGAAGGGGACTGCGATACCGCAGCGGCGTTGGTCGACGACCGCAGCCAGAGCTGGTGCGGCGCCACCGACATCACGGCGCTGAAGGTGACCGGCACGACGCAGGAGCGCAAGTCGACCGAGTCCGGTGATGGACCGATGATCCAACGCGTCTGGGTGAATCTGACGCCTCGAGGTGGGGACGTTTCGCCCCCGGACGAGGAGATGATGTGGAGCTACCTGTTGGACCGAACCGGTCCGAACGGTGCCTGGCGGATCTACGACCAGGGCATGGGCTGATGATCCGCCACCGTGACCGGCTGCGAACCCCGGCGTAGCGCCGAGTCCCTTCGGGTGTGGACGTGCGCCCCTCGCGAGCGGGACAATGCCTGCGACAGCGGCAGAGCGGTTCAGGGACAGCGGTGGTCATGCCAGCAGGCGGTGCGCAGGGCGACTCCGAGCCTCCGCATCGCAGACTCCTCGTCAGCATGGTCGATGCGGCAGGGATCGAGCGGTCGCGGATCATTCCCGGCGTCCACGCCGCCGACGCCCTCCGGGACGGCCTGCATGCGTCGATCAGTAGTGTCGCCCTGTTCACCCCGCAGGACGAACCGGTCGATGCCGTCGGCCTCGATGCCGTCATCGGCGACCTGCTCGTACGTCCGGACGCTGCCCGCCTCGCCGTGCTCGATGACGGGTCGCACCTCGCGTGGGCACCCGCCGATGTGTACTGGCCCGATGGCACGCCGTTCTTCGCGTGCGGTCGACACGCGGTGCGACGGGCTGTCGAAGCGCTGGCCGCCCGCGGACTGCGGGCGCGAGTCGGCTTCGAGATCGAGTTCACGCTGGTTCGTGAGGGCGATGCGGCCGACCCGCGGCCCGCCCACGAGGGTCCGGCATACGGGCAGCGTCCGCTCCTTCAGAACGAGGACTTCATCGGTGCCCTCCTCGACGACCTGGAGACGGCCGGGCTACGGGCGCTGCAGCTGCACGCGGAGCACGGTGTCGGGCAGTTCGAGGTCGCCCTCGGCGCCCGCGATCCGCTCGACGCGTGCGACGACTACCTGCTCGCCCGCCTCATCATCGAACGCACGAGCCGGCGCCACGGACTCACCAGCGAGTTCGCGCCGATCCCCGCTGTCGGTGCCGGATCCAACGGGACGCACATCCACCTCTCCGTCCTCCGCGCACAGGAGAACCTGCTGATGCCCGTCGCCGGCGGCGTGCCAGGTCGGGAGGGAGGCGCGGTCATCGCGGGCATCCTCGATGCGCTCCCCGCCGCCACGGCGTTGCTCGCGGGGAGCCAGGCGAGCTACGAGCGCCTGCGACCCGGCAGGTGGGCGGGCGCCTCGCTCTGCTGGGGCGTCGGCAACCGCGAGGCGGCCGTGCGCTACGTCGGCGCGACAGCGAGCGCGGGACCGCGCGGGGCGAACATCGAGGTCAAACCCGCAGACGCGACGGCCAACCCGTACCTGGCGGTCGCCGCGCTGCTCGCGGCGGCGTCGGACGGCCTCACGCGCGGCGCGACCCCTCCCTCGCCGATCGAGGTGAGCCCCACGCGGCTGAGTGTCGAGGAGCGCACGTCCCGCGGCATCCGGCAGCTGCCGGCGACGCTCGTCGAGGCGTTGGAGCTGTTGAGTGAGTCGGCGCTCCTGCGCCGAGAGCTCGGTGATCGGCTCATCGACCTCTACCTCGCTGTGCGGGCGCCCCGACCCTGACATCCCCGCCGCACCTCCCGCTATCGCGTTCTAGGGCTCGGTGATCGGCTCATCGGACGGGTAGCGGGAAGCTTCCGGAGCTGCGCGGAGCGCGCGTTCTTGGAGATGCGCGCTAGACGATCCGCCCGACCGACGTGCGCGGTCTGCCAGGATTTCCCCGAGTTCGGCGGAGGCATCCCTGACCACAGCCGGGCGGCCCAACGATGCATCACGAGAACGAAGGAACCGCCACGGTACGCAGCCCGGGACTCGTCCAGGCGGCCCTCCAAGCAGTCCTCGCCGGCGCCTGCCCGTCGACGTGCCCATCCGCTGGGGTGCTGGCCGAATCGACCGCGCCCGACTTGTCGCCGGTACCGTGGATCCATGTCGGGGGAAGAGCAGCGAGCGTGCCCGCAGTGCGGGGCGCCGGTGTCCTACACGGGCCGCGGCAGGCGCCCCGTGTGGTGCTCCAGCCGGTGTCGGAACATCGCCGCAGTGACGCGTCGAGGGGCCCGCGAGGCGGCCGTTCAGATCCGGATGATCGATGTATCCAAGACACCCAGGCCTCGTCCCGAGCGCCCTCCGACGAGAGAGGAACGAGATGAGTCCGCGCTCTCGAGGGTGGCCCCGTCGTCGCGCCTGACCCGGCAGCTCTTGGCTCGACTTGAGCGCCGCAGAAGAGCCGGGGAGCTCGACAGCGAGGTCTGGGACGACGTCACGGCGATGCTCGATCACTTCATCCCCATCCAATCGCCGAGGGCCACGCCGCCAGCCGTGCGACCGAGGACTGCCGCGCTGTCCGCGTCCGCGACCACTCTGCCGGAAATCATCGCGGCCCTGGACCGTCTGTCAGCCGGCCTGGAGACCGGCCGGATCTACGACCGCGACGTCGTCACCCTGGGTCCGGCCGTCGATCGACTCGGCAACGCCTGGGTCCGCCGACCTCGCGCTAGGAACGCTTCCGTGGGCGGCCTCACTGGCGATCGGACCTACCGGATGTCTGCCGATGTGCGCGAGCTTCATTCAGCCGAGGTGAGGCGGGTCCTAGAGGTGCGGTACACCGCCCACTGTGGGCGCCCCACTTCGCCCACTGTGGGGCAGCGCCACAGCGCCCCCAAGGGCTACCTCCCGAGGCTCGACCGTTCACTCGCATGCCGACGAGCGCGGGTTGAGGATGCGGTGCAGGGCGATAGGTGTGCGACTCGCGGAGGGCTCTTCGTCGATGCAGAAGGGTGGCGCGGGGCGCTCGAGCGGTCCCCCAGCTCCTCCAGCCCGTCCTCCTGACAGCGCTAGAGCCAGCGGTAGTAGCAGGTCCGGCTGATGCCGCGTTGCGCCAGGTCGCCGCGACGCTACCGCTGACCTCCTGGACGTGTTTGAGCACGGCCAGCTTGTGCTTGGCCCGTCGCTGCCGTTCTCGCTCAGTCACCGGATCTCCGCAATGTCACGCACCCGAACTGGCAACAACTTCCGTCAGTTGTAGGGCTCGCGACACCTCCTGCTCACCCCGGGAGTGGGCCGTCCATATCCTCTGCCAGTGGGATTGAGGCGCGACTCTCCAGGCAGGCGGGCTGCTGGGTCGCCTCTCGGACCAGGTCGACGTCGGCCTTGGGGCGGCGGTGCGCGTCGAGGAGGCCGTTGGCCTCCTGCTCGATGTCCGTGAGCTGGGTCCAGCAGAATCCCGCGACGACGGGGCTCGACACCACGGCGGCGACGAACTCCCGGTAGGACTTCACCAGGGCCGCACTGTCAGTGACTGTGTGGAACCCCCACGTCCCGCGCTCGTCGAGGGCGACGCCGCCGAACTCGCTGACGATGATCGGCTCCCCGTGGTGCTCGTGGCCGTCGACGTACACCGGATGGTGCAACGGACGCGAGGCGACAGCCACCTCGCGGTCCTCGAACCGGGTCCGGATCGTGTCGGGGTCGCTGTAGTCGTGGATGGTGCACAGATCGGTCACGGCGTGCTCCCACCCGTCGTTGGACACGACCAAACGGGTGGGGTCGAGGGCCTTGGTGAGGTGGTACATGGCCAGGAGGTGGTGTCGTTGGCGATCGTCGGAACCGAAGGCGACCGACGGCACCCCCCAGCTCTCGTTCATCGGGACCCAGACCACGATCGAGGGGTGGTTGCGGTCGCGCACGACCGCTTCCTGCCACTGGGCGGTCACCTGACCGACGTAGTCGGCGGTGTACCGGAACGCGCTGGGCATCTCCTCCCAGACCAGGAAGCCGAGCCGGTCGGCCCAGTAGAGGTACCGGGGGTCCTCGATCTTCTGGTGCTTGCGGGCTCCGTTGAAGCCCAGCTGCTGGGCGAGTTCGATGTCGGCGCGGATCGCCTCGTCGCTCGGCGCGGTGTAGCCCGACCCCGGGAAGAAGCCCTGGTCGAGCACGAGGCGCTGGAACACCGGGCGTCCGTTGAGCAGCACCTGGCCCTCGTGCGTGGACACCGACCGCATCCCGAAGTAGGAGGACACCTTGTCGAGAACGGAGCCCTGGGCGTCGAGCACCTCGAAGGTGAGGTCGTACAGGCGGGGGTTGCCGGGGTGCCACGTAGCCACGCCCTGGAACTCCAGCACCTTGGCATCGCGGGCTGACAGGTGCTCGTTGAGCCTCCAGCGTCGGCTCACCGAGGTGTCTGTGAGGAGCAGGGTGTCCAGGACCATCGTCTCCTCGTCCCGGGCGATGGTGACCCGCATCGTCGACCCGACCGCCGCGCCGCTCACCGTCATGGTGACGTCGACGCAGGCGTCCTCGAGCACCGGAACCACGTGTGCGTCCCGGATGGAACTGGCGGGCACGGGCTCCATCCACACCGACTGCCAGATCCCGGTAGTGCCGCGATAGAAGACGTACTGCGACTGCTCGTGCCAGTACTGCTTGCCGCGGGGCTGGCTCAGGTCGTCGTGGTCGTCGGCGACCCGCACCACCACGACGTTCTCGCGCCCGCGCACTGCAGCGGTGATGTCCGCAGAGACCGGTGTGTAGCCGCCTCGGTGTGAGGCGACGTGCTGGCCGTTGACCCACACCGTGGCCTCGTAGTCCGCGGCTCCGATGTGCAGGAGCAGCCGTTCGCCTGCCTCGAGCAGGTCGTGCGCGTCGAAACGTCGGGCGTACCAGGCGACCCGGTGCAGCGCGGTATCGGCCAGGCCTGAGGCTTCGGTGTGCGGCGCGAACGGCACGACGACCTCGCAGCGCAGCGGGGACTGATCGCCCTCCAGGGTGCCGGCGTCCAGCTCGTGCCAGCCCAAGGCAAGTCCACGGTCCTCGTCGTCGAACGCGAACCGCCACGAGCCGTTGAGGGAACGCCAGCGCTCGCGACGCCACTGCGGCCTGGGGTACTCGGCCCGGGGGATGCCCTCCCATGCCGTCATCGCAGGCCTTCGGGCCCGGACCGGGTGCTCGCCGACGGTCCCGTGGCGGACTCTTGGCATCCACAGGACTGACGGCAGACCAGGCTCACGGGCAGGAGCACCCGCTGGGGTTCGCGATCGTTCTCGGGGCCGGTCACCTCTTCGAGGAGCATCCGGACGGCGCGGGCGCCGGTCTCGGCGAAGGGCATGTGGATGGTGCTGAGCGTCGGGACCGTGTGCTCGGCCGTGGGGATGTCGTCGCAGCCGATGACGGCGAGGTCCGCGGGGACGCGCAGGCCGCGGTCGCTGGCGGCGTGCAGTGCGCCCACGGCCATCAGGTCGTTCTGGACGTACAGGGCGGTGAGGTCAGGATGCCGGTTCAGCAGGGCCGTAGTGGCCAGGTACCCGCCGCCCGGCTGCCAGTCGCCTTCGACCACCATGCTGCCGACCGGGGTCACCCCGGCATCCTTCAGCGCCGCCTCGTACCCTCGGGTGCGGCTGCGGGTGACCCGCCGTGACAGGTGCCCGGTGACCATGCCGATTCGGGTGTGACCGAGGTCGAGCAGGTGCGCGGTCGCCAGGCGTGCGGTCTCCTGCTGGTCAGACCCCACGAGGCGCACACCACCGCCGGTGACCGCATGGATGCTGACGACGGGGACCGGCCCGCGCAGCAGCGCGCCCAGTCGGGCATCCACCTCCAGGCGGGGCGCCGCAACGAAGATGCCGTCGACCCGTCGTTCCAGCAGCGTGCGAAGCGACCTCTCGCCCCCGTCGGTGCTCGTGTCGACGCTGACGATGAGCACCGAGTGCCGCTGCAGCCGGGCTTCGTGCTCTGCGCCGGCGACGAACTGGGCGACGATGTAGTCGCTGAGGTCCCCGACCGCGACCCCGATGGTCCGGGTGCGGCGCGTGACGAGGCTGCGGGCCACGTCATTGGGGACGTAGCCCACGTCCTCGGCCATCGCGTGGATCCGCTCCCGGGTGGCGGGCGCTACCGTCCCGCCTCCCCTGAGCACCTTGCTGGCCGTCTGGAAACTCACGCCCGCACGCTGCGCGACGTCCTTGATGGAGGGTCGTCGGGCACCCTCGGGATCGGCGTTCTCGCTCATCCGCCGCTGGCGGCGCTGCCCGGGCCCGCGAGGCCGGCCGTGGCAAGCCGCTGGTCGACCAGGCGCTGAGCAGTGTCGAGGGCCTCCTGGGGCGGGACTCCGGTCAGCCAGGTCGACTCGACCTGGGCCTTGAGCACGTCCTCGATGGGCTGCCAGTTGCCGACCTGGGGCAGCAGCTGTGCCTGCGCGACCGCGCCCTCGGCGAAGTTGGTGCGCTGAGGAGCCTCTTGGAACTCAGGACTGTCGAAGACGGTCTGCACCGCGGGCAGGTGCCCGGTGCCGATGGCCCACGCGGCGTCGTTCTCGCTGAGGAAGGACACGAAGTCCAGGGCCTCGGCGTAGCGGTCGCCGCTGTCCTGCACGGGGAGCACCCACACGTGGGAGTTGGCCCAGGCGGCAGGCTGCTCGTAGAGCGTGGGGAAGGGCACCACCTCGTAGTCGAAGTCGGCTTCCGCGGCGTACTGGTTGACCACCCACGTGCCGTTGTGGAGCACGGCGGCGTCTCCGTTGAGGAAGGCCGTCTGCGCGGCCGTGTAGTCCTGGGTCGCTTTCGCGAACCCGCGGTCGAACATCTCGTTCATGAAGCTCAGTGCCTCCAGTGCCTCGGGAGAGTCGAGGGTGGCGGTGGTGCCCGCTGCGTCGGTGATCGTGCCGCCCTGCTGGTAGAGCAGGGTCAGGAACATCATGACGCTCAGGGCGAACTGGTTCGCGTCGATCGCGAAGTATTGCGCGCCCGTGCGCGTCTGGAGCTGTTCTGCTTGGGCGAAGAACTCCTCCGGGCTCGTCGGCAGGATCGGGTCACCGTTGTCGTCGACCAAGCCCGCCTCGGCGAAGAGGTCGCGGTTGAGGTGCCACAGGTTGGTGTGGACGTCGAACGGCACGCCATAGATCTTGCCGTCGAAGGTCACCCCCTCACGAGCGGGCTCGGTCCACTGGGACGGATCGATGCCCGCGTCGGCGAGGACGTCATCCAACGGGACGAGGAGGTTCCGACCGGCGTAGTCGGGAAGGTTGGCGGCATGCATCACTGCGACGTCGGGCGGGGACCCACCGGCGTAGGTCGCGTTCAGCGTGTCGTAGTAGGAGGCGTACTGGGCGCCACCGAGCCGCACGACGTCCACACCTGCGGGGTTGTCCGCGTTGTAGGCGTTGGTGAGGATCTGGATGACCTCGCACTCACTCGTCGCCGTCGACACGTCGGTCACGCCCAGGGTGCTGTCCTCGCAGTCCCCGAAGAAGCGTGCGAGCTCGATCGACATCGGGTCGACCTCGTCCTGGGAGAGCTTCACCTCCTCGGCGGCCGGGTCCGGTGTCTCCCGGGGCGCGACCATGCCGCAGGCCGAGGAGAGGGCGAGGATGGCGAGCAGGGCCAGGCTGAGCCCCTTGCGAGTTCGTCCTGCGAAGACGGGTCGACGGGTCCTGCGGTTCACTTGCCACCACTCCCCACGGAGATGCCACGGATCAGGTTTCTCTGGAAGATCACGAAAAGGATGAGAAGCGGTGCGGCCGCTACCACTCCGCGCGCCATGAGGGATCCCAACTCGGTCGCCTGCGCGAAGTTTCCCTGCAGCGACGCCAAACCTGTGGTGATCGTGAACATCTCGGGCTGGGTCGCGGACACCAGCGGCCACAGGTAGTCGTTCCAGGTGAGGATGAAGGTGAAGATGCCCAGGGCGGTCATTGCCGGCACCGACAGCGGCAGCAGGACGCGAGAGAAGATGACCCAGCGGCTCGCGCCGTCGACCGAGGCGGCTTCCTCGATGTCACGCGGGAGCGCTCGGAAGAACTGGGTCATGATGAAGACCCCGAGGGGCGCCGCAATTCGAGGCAGGGCGAGCGCGCTGTAGGTGTTGTGCAGGTCCACCTCGCTGAACATGAGGAACTGCGGGATGAACATCGCCTCCTTGGGAACCATCAGCCCGGCGAGCACAAACGGGAAGAGGAACCACTTCCCGCGGAACTGGAGCCGGGCGAAGGCGTACCCGGCGCATGCCGACAGCGCCAGGGTGGCGATGGTGGTGACGCCGGTGACGATGAGCGAGTTGAGCAACCAGCGCGGCGTCAGGCCGACGTCGACGACATTCGCGTAGTTCGACAACGTGGGGTCCAGGGGCACCAGGCTCGTCGTGTTGGTCGTCAGCGCCTCGTTGGAGGACACGGACAGGGACAGCATCCACACCAGAGGCGTGAGCCAGACCAGGGCGGCGAAGCCCACGGCGCCGACCAGCAGGAGCTGGCGGAGCCTGCGACGGGAGATTCCCGATGTGCGGCGGGGGGTCGAGGTTGACGCAGACCCCGACGTGGTGGCGATGACGGTGCTCATGCGTCGTCCTCCTCTCTCATGATCTTCAGTTGGACGACGGACACCACGAGCATCACGAGGAACAGGAACACCGACTGGGCGGCCGCGTAACCGAGTCGGAACTCCCTGAAGCCTGACTCGTAGATGTTCTGGATGAGCACGCGCGTGGAGTTGGCCGGCCCACCCCTCGTGAGGATGTACACCTGTCCGAAGATCTGGAACGAGGCGATCACCTGAAGCACCGACACCAGGACGATCGTGCGGCGCAGCCCCGGCACGGTGACGTTGCGGAACCTACCCCAGGGGCCTGCCCCGTCGAGCGTGGCGGCCTCGTAGAGCGAAGGCTCGATGTCTTGGAGCCCGGCGATGAACAGCACCAGGTTGAAGCCCATGGTCCACCAGAGGGTGACGACGACGATCGCTGGCAGGGCGAGCGACGGGTCGGTCAGCCACGACACCGGCTCCAGGCCGAACACACCCAGGGCACGCGCCACAAGGCCGAGGTCCGGGTTGAGGAGGAAGCCCCAGATGAGGGTGAGGACCGCGACGGACAGGACGTACGGGGCGAAGAAGGCCGCCCGCAGGAGGCCGACGTACCGCCCCTTGCCGTTGAGCAACAGCCCGAGGGCGAGGGCAACGCCGACGATGACCGGAGTCGAGAGGACGACGAACAAGATGGTGTTGCCGAACGACTTCCAGAACAACGCGTCATACCAGGAGTCCTCGGGGCCGGGGTGCAGCCCGAACAGCACGCCGAACACCAGGACAACCACGGCCCCGAAGGCGACCGCTCGCCGGACGTCGAGGCGGCGCCGCGCGACCGCGACGGCCATGCCCACGAGGATCAGGAGCCCGAGGATGCGCCAGCCGAGCAGGTTGGTCACGTCCCACGTGAGCCCGGTCGCCCCGAACATCTCGACGTAGTTCTCGGTGCCAATGAACTCTCGCCTGGAGGGGTCCAGCAGGTCCCAGTGGAACAGGCTCATGAGGCCTGCCTGGATCACCGGATAGATCTGCAGGACCGTGTAGATGAGCAGGAACGGGGCAAGGAAAAGCCATGCCTCGACGGTCTCCCTGTTGTTCGCGACCCACCCCGTCCGGGCAGGTTGACGGGTCGCCGACTGTCGCTGTCGCGCTTCCTGCTCCATCAGCGTCACTGCTCTCTCCCTCACCCCGGTCGCTACGCCACATAGCGTCAGCGTCGTGATTAGGCGAACGTTCGCCTAATCACGAGTGTGTCGTCTCGAGCGCCGCTCGTCAAGAGGAACGGACTCCGACCGCGACCATGTCCCGAAGGGCATCTTCCACCACGGTCCCGGGGCGTGCGTCCCACTCCGGCGGGCCCCGTTACCCATCCGGTCGCCGCGCAGGGCCTGGCCGCGACGGCCCCTCATACCCCGTGACCGGGTTCTGCGGCGTGTGGCACGCCCTCGTGGCGCGCCGAGCTGCGACAGTTGCCGATCACCAAGCCCAAGTTGCTGGCAAGGGCGGCCTCGTTCGTCTCAGCCCATCACGCCACAGGGGGTGGCAGCAGCACGATCATCCCGGAGCTCACTGAGGTGCACGCTGCGCCGTACCGGTTTCAGACGGGTCTGAGGAGTGCGACCAAGAACTCGGAGTGTTCACTCCACGGACGTAGGTCCCACGTGGACAAGAGCAGCTCGGGCTCCAACCCGACTTCGCGGGCATCGGTCAAGAACGCGGAGAACTCGTAGCCCCGGTCGGCCCCGAAGCCGATGACGACCCGTCCCTCAGCATGAACGTGGCCTCTGAGGCGTCGCAGCACCTCGACGCGAGTGCTCGACGCAAGGAACGTCATCACGTTTCCGGCACAGACGATCGCATCGAAGCCCTCGGGGATGCCCCGGGCAGGCAGGTCCAGCTCCGCCAAGTCCTCGACGACCCAGCGTGGACCCGGATCATCCTCGACCGCGGCCGCGATCAGCACCGGATCGACGTCGACGCCGACCACGTCATGCCCGAGCCGAGCCAGTTCGCCTCCCACGCGCCCAGGGCCGCAGCCCGCATCGAGGACGCGCGCCCCACGCCCCACCATCGCGTCGACAAGTCGGGCCTCGCCAGCCAAGTCACGGCCGGCCGCTGCCATCGAAAGGAAGCGCTCGACGTACCAAGACGAGGGGTTCGGGTCCGCCGCAACCTTCCGCATCCATGCGCTCTGTTCCACCATGTGTGCATTGTGACGTCCAGGGCTGTGTCGCTGGCTTCGGACCTGCCCCACTTCGCCGCCTGGGGGCGTGGCTGAACTGAATGTCGCGGCGCCCAGGCCAAATCATCTGGATGGGGGCTACGCCGGATCGCCTCCGATGAGTCTGGCCCGCCGCGACGGAGGCATCCGGCCGGCGTAGGCCACTGCGAGCCGGAACGCGGCCCAGAGCACACCGGTGATCGCGGAGGCGACCAGGGCCACCACGAGGTCGGGCGCGAACAGTCTCAGCGTGCCCAGCGGGGTGCCGAACAGGGTTGGCACCAGCCCGACCAGGACCCAGGCCGCGGCGAGGGTGGTCAGCAGCGGGAACCACAGGCTGAACAAGCCGGAGAGGCCCGATGTGGCCTTGGCGCGAACCTGGGTGCGACGACGCCAAGCCCAGACCATGCTGAGGAGGTAGGTGATCGGCATGACCACCAGACTGATGAAGAACGCCGTGCGGGACCACGCGGACCCGTAGTCGTCGTCGAGGCCGAGCGCCCGGGCGGCGATGCCGCTGCGGAGGTGGCCCGTTTCCCCGAAACCGAATCCACTGCCGCCGTTGACGAGCACGACAGCTGCCTTCTTCTGCGCGGGCAGCATGCTCGCGAGCGTCTCGACGCCGGGACTGACCCCGTCATGCCACACCGCCCCGGTGCTGGGATCCACTGTCCAGCCGAGGCCGTAGTAGGGCGACGTGGCGCTGGCCGGGCGCATCATCAACGACTTGCCGTCGGCGCTGAGCACGTCGTCTCGGCCGTTCATCATCATCTGGAGGTAGCGCGCCAGGTCGTTCGCGCTGGCGACGACTCCTCCTTGCGGGGCGGTGCCACGGCTGGTCCCGTTCTCGGGCAGCGGACGCTTGGTCCCGAACCACGGGGTGTGGCCGGTCGCCATGGCCTCGTGGGCCTCGCCGTCGGCGACGAAGCTGTTCGCCATCCCGACCGGCTGGAGGATGTTCTTCGCGACGTAGGTCTGGAAGTCCTGACCGCTGACGACCTCGACCACGCGGCCAAGGATCTCGTAGTTGGTGTTCGAGTACTCCCACGTCTGCTCGGGTGGGTTGGCGGGAGCGACCTGTGCCAGTTGGTCCACGCGCCGGGCGAGCTCGTCCTTCCCTGGGGTGACGTCCGGGTGCGAGGCGTTGCCCTGCACGGTGGAGTACCCGCTGGTGTGGCTGAGGAGCTGCCGGAGCGTGATGGCGCCGGCGGGCCGACCCGAAAAAGCGCTGAGGTAGCGAGCAAGGGGGGTGTCCAGCTCAACCTTGCCCGCCTCGACCAGCTGCATGACCGACAGTGCCGTGAAGCTCTTGGAGATCGACCCGGTGACGAAGGGAGTGTCCGGCGTGACCTTCTCCTGGCCTCCGAGCTCGACGACACCGCGCGCGCCGACCGATGTCACCTCGCCATCGGCCACGACGGCGTAGGCCAGGCCGGGCACCCCGGAGGCAGGGAACTCGCTGTCGATGAACCTCTCCACCGACCCCGACCCCGACTGCGTCCGTGCCGGCGCGGGCTCAGCGACGGCGCCGGCGCCGGCAGGCACGGCAGCAGCGACACTCAGCGCGACAACAGCCAGCAGTCTCATCACGATCACGGCCGCCCGGGACGTGTGCGTTCGCAGCGACGGACCGAGGCCTCGAGTGCATCGAGGATGAGGTCGAGTCCGAACTCGAACTCGGCCCGGAAGTCGTACCCGGGCTGCAGCACGTACTGGGTGGTGAACTCGCTCAGGTGCGGGAAAACGCCGTCGGGGAGCGGCTCGATGAGGGCTCCGGCGAGGTCGGCGATCTCGGCGCCCCCGGTCGCGGGCAGGCCCGCCTCCTGCAGAGCAAAGCCGTAGGTGTAGCTGTCCAGGAGGGCGTAGGCGTGCGCCGTCATCGCCAGCGACAGACCACCTCGGCGCAGGCAGCCGAGCACGGCGTCGTGGTGGCCGAGGGTCTCGGGGCCGGGGCTGGTGCGGGACTCCATGAGGGGCACGGCCCACGGGTGCCGGCTCAGTACCTCCCGGGCCGACAGGCAACGGTGGCGGATGGCCGGCTTCCAGCACAGGTCGGTGGTCGGCCGGTCGATCTCGGCGAAGACCCGGTCGACCATCCCGTCGAGGATCGCCTCCTTGCTGGGCAGGTGGTGGTAGATGGTCATCGGCTTGGTGTCGAGCGCCTCGGCGAGCTTGCGGATCGTGAGGGCATGGGCACCGATCCGGTCCGCCAGCGCCATCGCTCCGTCGAGTACCCGGCCGGCCGTGAGCCGTTGCCTTGTCGTGTCCGGCCTCGTGTCAGGCGATGCCATCGCGCTCCTTCCCAGACCTTGCGACAAGTACTAAGTACGAGTACGGTACACCAATCGACCAGTACAAAGTACGACTCTAGGAGAACGACGATGCGGACGCTGAATGACCGATCCACGAAGGCACGCGAAGGCACCACGATGCTGGCGCTCACCCAACGGGCCTACGGGTCAACCGAGGTGCTGCAGGTCGCCACGATCGACCGGCCGGCCATCGCCGAAGGCGAGGTCCTGATCGAAGTCGAGGCGGCCGGGCTCGACCGAGGTGTGTGGCACCTCATGACGGGCCGGCCCTACCTGATCCGGATCATGGGGTTCGGCCTCACCAGGCCGAAGAACCCGGTGCCGGGCCTGGACGTGGCCGGTCGCATCGTCGCGGTCGGGGCCGACGTCAGCCGATTCGCCGTCGGCGACGAGGTCTTCGGTATCGGCACCGGCACCTACGCCGAGTTCGCCGCAGCCAAGGAGACGAAGCTGGTCCACAAGCCCGACACCATCACGTTCGACCAGGCCGCGGCATCGACCATCTCGGGCATCACCGCGCTCGAGGCGCTGACCACCCGGGGCCGTCTCGAACCGGGCCAGCACGTCCTGGTGATCGGTGCCTGCGGCGGTGTCGGCTCGTTCACCGTGCAGCTGGCGAAGGCGCTGGGGGCAACCGTCACGGGAGTCGCCAGCACCGGCAAGCTCGACGCCGTTCGAACCCTCGGCGCCGACCACGTCATCGACTACACCACCCAGGACATCGACGACGGCCAGCGGCGCTACGACCTCATCATCGACACCGGAGGACGCAACACGCTCTCCCGCCTCCGGCGGGCCCTCACCCCGACCGGCACGCTCGTGATCGTCGGCGGCGAGGGCGGCGACCGCCTCACCGGCGGCATCGGACGCCAACTCCGCGCAGCGCTGCTGTCCCCATTCGTCAAACAACGACTCACGTTCTTCATGAGCAGTGAGTCGCTCGACTCCATCAAGGCACTCGCTGAACACCTCTCCAAGGGCGCCATCACTGCCGCGGTCTCCCGGCAGTTCACGCTCGAGGAGGTGCCCCAGGCCATCGACGCGATGGAGGCCGGCGCGCTCACCGCCAAGGCCGTCATCACGCTCAAGCCATGACGCCCGGTACTGGCACCCCCGCCCCCGTCGGGTTCATCCGACACACCTTCCCGAGATCGGCGTAGTCGCAGCATCGATCATCTGGGCTGTGGTCTTGCCCATCACCGATGTCCAGTCCGAACAGCTGCGCCTGCTCCAAGGCGCACGAGCTGCTGACCACTGCGCGGATGTCGCACATCCTGGACTACGCGCCGAGTCCCTACGGTGGGCAGCCGACAACTGGCAGGTGTCGAGAAACCCCGCAGGCCAACGCGGAGATCCGGCAGGTGGCGGGCGAGGCGCACGCCCAGGTGGTCGGCAGCCGCCTCCTCGACCCGGGCGTCTGACCGGCTCGAGAGTCAAGCCCCGCCGTCCGGGGTCGGGCCCAGCGCACCGCGTGTGCAGTTCCGGAGCAGAGACGATCATCAACAGGCACGCCAGCTACCGGATGCCGACGCACTTCGTCTGGGTGCGATGACCTGGAAAGGGCACCTGCATCGAAAATGCGTCTCCCCCGCCGCGTGACCGCCATCCTGACGGTTCATGAGCGGTCGTTGCCGGCGAGATTTGATCGGCGGGTCCCGCTGCGCTTGTCAGCGAAGGCTGAAGGGCGGGTAGGCGTCGGTGAGGAGCAGGAATGCGTAGGCCTGCACACGCATCCCCCAACGGCCGACCCCGACGACGTAGTCGAACAGTCCGCGCGGGTAGCGTCCGGTGAACAGGATCGCGAACCAGGCGATCACCACTGCGACGAAGGCACCCAGCCCGAGGAACAGCAGCACGATGTAGTGGGGCAGGGCCAGGAGCCACTTGACCAGCGGTAGCCACCGGTTGAGGCCCTCGCGGGCGTCGGGGTAGTCCAGTTCGAGGTGGACGGACTGCTCGTCCTCGGTGGAGGGGTAGTGGTCGGTGAGCAACGCGAGGTAGGCGCCAACGCGCATCCCGAAGCGGTTGAACGCCAGGACGAAGTCGAACCACCAGCGTGGGTAGCGCTGCCGGAACAGGATCATCAGCGCCGTGGCGGCGAACAGCCCGCCGGCGATGCCGCCACCGGTGCTCCTCGTGCGCGAGATGACCTCGCCCGACTTGTAGATGACCGTGCTCGAGGTCGCGGCGGCACTGACCAGTGACAGCACGATGGCTATGGGAATGATGAAGAACACGCGCAAGAGCGTGCTGAACCGGTCCAGCTGGTCGGGGTAGTCGATCTCGAGGCGAGCGGCATAGGTCTGCTGTGGCGCGTCCATTGCGTCCCTTCCGTCCACCCTCCTGCCTACTCCTTGGTCCTCGGCCACGCCAGAGGCCCACCCGCTGTGGTGGCGTACGTCCGGTCACACTCACGGCACCAGGCCGAGCCAATCGGACCTATTGCTGTGCCGCTCATTCCCGATCGGGGCGCCCCCAGGTGTGAATCGGCGAAGCTGGTCTCTACGCCGCGATAGACGCGGACCGCGGCGGGCTTCCGGTCGGCCTCACATACGTCCGCTCACTGGCCGCAGACGGTGTGTTGTTCGGCTGGCGTTGTTCCCTCAGGCGATGGACTCGAAGTGCAGGCGTAGGCCCAGCGCGCGGGACACCTTGAGGACGGTCGCGAAGCTTGGGTTGCCGTCGGCGGACAGGGCCTTGTAGAGACCCTCGCGGCTCATCCCCGCTCGGCGGGCGAGTTCGCTCACGTTGCCAGAGCGCGCAATGGCCCCCAGTGCCTGGGCGATCAGGACGGGGTCGTCGCCTTCGTCGATGACTGCCTCAAGGTATGCCGCGACGTCGTCGAAGGTGGCCAGGTAGTCGGCAGCATCGAAGGGGGAGAAGGTCTCACTCTTGTCGCTCATCGGTCTCCTCCTTGTTTCGCTCGCCACTGCTGGGCGATGTCGTGCGCGGCCGCGATGTCAGCGCTCTGGGTCGACTTGTCACCGCCGCAGAGCAACAGTATCAGCCGGTCACCTCGCGCAGGTAGTAGACGCGGTAGCCCGGTCCGTAGTTGATGCGGAGCTCGGAGATCCCGCCTCCGACTGGTTTGACGTCGCCCGGGTTGCCCGCGGCGAGCCGATTGATCCGGATCAGGACTCGTGCGGCAGCCCGGCGATCCTTCAGTTTGCCTAACCATCGATCGAACGTCGAGGACCTGACGACGTCGACCATGTGTCAACTGTAGTTAACACATCTTCCCATGAGCAAGGGGCGCTAGGAGCCGGCGTTAGCGCACGACTAGTGCACGCCGTGGAGTAGGAGTTGATATCTGTGCAGGTCAGGCCGTGTTCTGGACGGCGCCCCCGGCAGGACTCGAACCTGTCGGCACGAGCCGTCACCTATCCGGGGTGACCTGCACAAACGCCTGTCTACCTGCGATGATGTCCAAATTGGGGAGTGTCACTGGATATCACAATTGACCACAGTCAGACTCTGAGATGACACGCGGATAACACGAGTAGAGGGGGGCTGGAGCCATGGCGGGACGCGAGGGCCGTCGCTCGTGGGGGTGGCTGCGGCGGACGGCCGCGGGCCGCTGGCACGCCTCGTACATCGGGCCCGACATGGTGCGCCACAACGCGCCGAGCACGTTCGACGCCAGGATGGATGCCGAAGCCTGGCTGGCCGCTGAGCGCCGGCTCATCGAGATCGACGGGTGGACCTCACCGGGGGAGCGCGTCAAGGCACGGCGGGGCGGTGTCACGCTGGCCGACTATGCGCCCGGCGCCGTGGAGCGTCGCCGCGTCCGTGGTGAGCCGCTGAAACCGCGCACGCGCGCGCTGTACCTCTCTCTCCTCGAGCGGGTGATCCTGCCCGACCTCGGATCCCGAGTGCTGCGATCAATCACGGTGGACGAGGTATCGCGCTGGTATGACCGGCTCGGCCCCGCGCATCCCACCCAGCGGGCCCACGCCTACGCGCTGCTACGCACCGTCATGGGACAGGCCGTGTCGGATGGGCTGATCCCCGCAAACCCGTGCCAAGTGCGCGGGGCCGGCCGGACCACACGGGTCCGACGTATCGAGGTCGCGACGCCTGACGAGCTCGAGCGGATCGCCGCGGGGATGCCCGAACGTCTGCGGCTGCTGGTCCTCCTCGCCGCGTGGTGCGGACTGCGCTACGGGGAGCTGGCCGAACTGCGCCGGGGCGACGTCGACATAGACGCGGGCGTGCTCTTCGTGTCTCGCGCCGTCGTCCGTGTCGACGGGGCATACGTCGTGGGCACCCCGAAGTCACACGCGGGGGAGCGGAGGGTTTCCATTCCGCCGCACCTGTGGCCCGCGGTTCGGGCGCACCTGGCCGAGCACACGGGCCCGAGCGTCGATGCCCTCCTCTTTGCACGTCCCGGGACGAATCGTCACCTTATCCATACGGAGGTGACGAAGCTTTACACCAAGGCCCGCGCTGCGGCCGGCCGCCCGGACTTGCGGCTGCACGACCTGCGGCACACCGGGGCAACGTTGGCCGCACAGGCCGGGGCCACGCTGGCCGAGCTCATGGGGCGCCTCGGGCACTCCACACCGCAGGCCGCACTGCGCTACCAACACACCGCCCAGGGCCGAGACGCCGAGATTGCGCGGCTGCTGTCCGTCATGGCAGAGCCGCCGAAGAGGAGGAAGGGGCTCAGGGGAGCCGGCTGACGACACGCGGCACAAGGTGCCCGGTACATTGACGAATCCGTTTGGTGGACCGGTGACCCCAACAAAACGCGAGAAGTTACGTCGCAGAGCTCCCTGAAACGCGCGGCATGCGGCATGTGAGTGAAGGTGTCCACCTCTGTCATCGACAGATATTCGGCTGCACCAAGGAGCGCGCTGGTGTTGGCTCAATGCGTGAGCATCGCGATGAGCACGCCGGGGGTTCAGGATCTCGAGCAGGTAGCCAACGTCCTCAGCGGGTGGCAGGAGGACAACGGGCCCCTGCATCTGCACCCCGGTGACCTTGGTTGGCACTCCTTGAGGGGCGCGGCGACGACGGCCCGTTCGCTGCGGGTCTGGTCATGCGAAGGGAACGTCGTCGCGATCGGACTCTTGGACGGTCCTGACGGGCTGCTGCGCATGGCTGTCGACCCCGCCCTGCGCGAGGACGAGGAGCTGTCACGGCAGCTCTGCGCCGACGTCCAGAACACACAGCGTGGCGTCTTCGATGCCGGGAGCGCCATCGTCGAAGCAAGAGGCGCCAGGCGCTTCACTGAGCTGCTCGCGCAGGCAGGGTGGCGAACCGATGAGCCGTGGACGCCGTTGCATCGTGACCTCTCACGCGCTGTGGACCAGGACCCGATCGAACGAGCCGGCGTGCGCATCGAGACCATCGGTCCGGATCGGGTCGACTCCTGGGTGGCTGTCCATTGGTCAGCGTTCAAGGGCACACCGTTCACCGAGCAGGACCGACGCGACTTCCGCGACTGGTGGCTGGCCATGGCCAACGGCCCGT
This sequence comes from Actinomycetes bacterium, assembly GCA_038246575.1. Classification (GTDB taxonomy): domain Bacteria; phylum Actinomycetota; class Actinomycetes; order JACCUZ01; family JACCUZ01; genus JACCUZ01. The sequence goes on from JBBRVU010000020.1 coordinate 36,177, forward strand.
TCTACCACCGGGCCCGCAGCCTGGCCGCGTTCGACGACCAGGACAACGCCGTCGCCGTCACAGCCGTGTGGTCGGCGGGGCCAGGTCGACCCGGGCTCATCGAACCCATGGGAGTGCACTGGGACCACCGAGGACGCGGCTACGGCGTGGCCATCACGGTGGCCGCCGCGGCTGCTCTGCGCCAGATGGGATCCTCCAGCGCCATCGTGTGCGCCGAAAGCTCCAACACCGCGGCCGTGGCCACCTACCTCGCGGCCGAGTTCATCGCTCACCCACAGGTAGCCGACCTCCAACGAGGCGCCTGAGCACATCGCGAGTTGTCAGGTCTTCCTCCCACATTTCACCTATCGCGGCAATAGCCTGCGGCGCGTGAGCACGCAGGACCCGACCTCAAGGCCCACGATCCCGTGGGACTGTGTCGACGCAGCTCTACGGTGACGTTTTCATCACCGATAATGCGTCGCATGCAGGCGGACTGGGTGGCCCGAGCGCGGGAGTCGTTCGACCTCGGGCGCGAGGATGTCTCGATTACTCTTGGTGCGCGGGGCGCACGGGGGCAGGTGTGGCGCTTGACGGCTAAAGGTCGGGTTTACGCGCTCAAGCACGTGTCTTCTGGTCCACCGCCTTCGCAGGGAGAAGTGGAGAGCGAGGTGAATTTTGCGCGGCGAGCCGCAGCAGCAGGAATCTGCCTCCCGGCTAGCTACCCCGATCGCAACGGAGAGTACGTCGTGCCGCTCGCGAACGGGCGGTGGCTGCGGCTGTATGACTGGATCGAGCTGCGCGGTGCCGACC